>JBKPAK010000192.1:0-31328 GCA_046726415.1 Candidatus Methylomirabilota bacterium | reverse complement strand
GTCTGGCCCGGCACCGTGCGGATCTGGAAGATCAGCTCCGCCTCGCGACTCGACATGCCCGTCGCGTTCGGCTGGTAGTAGTGCTCCTTGTGAATCGTGTCGAACGTGTGCGTCGGGAATCCCGGCAGCTCGGGGTGCGGCGTGAACCGGAGCCAGCCTCCGGGCGGGATCGGGTCGAGGCTCGGGCCGATGCGCTGGATGATCCGACAGAGCTGCTCGATCGGGTTCTGGTACGCCGCCTTGGCCTCAGCGCTGTAACGGAAGAACAGCTCGGGGCTGCGCGTCCGGATGCGTACCATCACGATCCCGACGCAGACGTTCGCGACCGTGAGCGCGGAGTGTTCCATGTTGATGGCCAGATCCGCTCGCACGCCGTGCGCCAGCAGCGCCCGGGTGCCCCACCCGCCGAGCTTGTGCGCGACGACCGGACAGACGAGGACGTCGCCGCGGAGCCGCACGCCGGCCTTGACGATCGCCTCGACGGCGCAGATCGCGGCGACCACGCCGCCCTTGTCGTCGTGTGCGCCCATCCCCCAGACCCAGCCATCCTCGAACTTGGCGCCATAGGGATCCACGGACCAGCCGCTCATCTCGACGCCCGGGTCCATGTGACCATTGAGCATCAGGCTCGGGCCGCCACCCGTCCCGCGGAGCCGTCCGATCGGCTGGCGCGTCTTCTTGCCGGGTTTCGCCGGGTGGGTGACGTCCATCATCTCGACGGCGAGACCCAAGTCCGACATGTAGTTGGCGAAGAGATCCGCGATCGGACCTTCCTCCATCGTGGTGCTCGGGATCCGGATCGCCGCCTGCTCCAGCGTCAGCACCTGCCCGTCGGTGATTGCACCGGTAATCTTCTGCCAGGTGTCGTCGAGGCTCATCTACGTCCCCTCTTCGCGCCGGAGAATTCTGTTTCTCGACGAGTCTGCCGAGGCGCGTCGAGCACGGCGGCGCGGGCGGTTCCGACCAGCCGCCCCAGAGTACCTCACGACGCGCCGAGATACGCCTGCTGCACGGCGAGGTCCGCGGCAGGGCAGGGTCTACGCGATGTTCGCGGTGGGACTCACGCTGATCTTCGGCGTCATGCGCATCATCAACGCGGCGCACGGCGAGATGGTGATGATGGGCGCCTACCTGACGTGGGTCTCCTTCTTCTATCTCGGGATCGATCCGCTGCTCGCCATGGTCTTCACCCTCCCCCTCGCCTTCCTGTTCGGCGTGGCGGTGCAGAAGGTCCTGCTGAACGCCGCCGTCGGAGCGCCCGAGCTCACGGGACTCCTGATCACCTTCGGTCTCGGCCTGAGCATGATCTACACGGCCGAGCTGATCTTCACCACTGACTTCCGGACGATCCCGTACGCCCCGCAAACGGTCCATCTCACCCCCCCTCCATCGCGGTCGGCCAGAACCGGGTGATCAGCTTCGCCACGGCGCTGGTGATCTCGGTCGGCGTCTATCTCTTCTTGAAGTTGAGCCGGCTGGGCAAGGCCGTCCGGGCCACCGCGCTGAACGCCGAGGTGGCGATGGTGTGCGGAATCAACGTGCGGCGCATCTACCTGGTCACGACCGGCCTCGCCGCCGCCCTGGCCGTGGCGGGCGGGGCGCTGGTGTCGATCCAGTTCGGGTTCAACCCGGAGACGGGCGTGCTCTACACCCTGCAGGCCTTCGCCATCATCATCCTGGGCGGCCGCGGGCACTACGTGGGCGCGCTGATCGGCGGCTTCATGCTGGCCATCCTCGAAAATCTGGTATCGCTCATGGTTCCCAACGGCACCGCGATGGTCGAGCTGGCCGCCTACGGCTTGATGATCTTCGTGCTGCTGATCCGTCCCGGCGGGCTCATGGGCGTGAAGGAAGCCTGAGGGGGCGCGGTGAAGCAGCACGAGCACGTCCGCAACCTCGCCCTGCTGGCCGTCGTGGGACTCGTCCTGGCCTTCGCCCCCAACGCGCTCAGCGTCTACCTGCGCTCGTTTCGTGCTGTTCACGATGATGTACGTCGTGCTCGCCCTCTCCTGGAAACATCATCAGCGGCTTCACGGGCTACACGTCGTTCGGCCACGTGGCGTTCTACGGGATCGGCGCCTATGCCTGCGCCATTCTGGTCGCCGACTACCGCTGCACTGGATCCCCACGCTCGGGATCGGCGCGGTGGTGGCCGGGGTGGTAGCGGTGGCGATCGGCTATCTGGTGCTACGCCTCAAGGGCCCCTACTTCGCCATTGCCATGCTGGGAGCGGCCGAGGGCACGCGCGTGATCGCCACTGTGTGGGATGGCCTGACCCACGGCGGGCTGGGCATCAGCCTGCCCAGTGCCGACACCTCGTTCCAGACCTATTACGCGATGCTCGTCCTGGTGGTGGTGACGGTCGTGGTGGCGTACGGGGTCGGGCATTCCCGCTTCGGCGTCCGCCTGAACGCCATCCGTGAAGACGAGGGGGCGGCCGAGGTGCTGGGGGTCAACGCCACCCGCTACAAGCTGGCGGCCTTCGTGCTCTCGGCGATCTTTCCGGCCGTCGCCGGCGGCATCCAGGCCTACAAGGTCCTCTACATCGACCCTCCGTCGGTCTTCTTTGTGCAGATCACCATCGCCATGGCCCTCATGTCGATGCTCGGCGGCAAGGGCACGGTCATCGGCCCCATCGTGGGCGCGGTGCTGCTCTACACGGTCCAGGAGCTCACCTGGGTGAACTTCCCGAGCGCCCACCTCATCGCGTACGGGCTCTTCATCGTCGTGGTCGCGCGCTTCATGCCACGGGGCCTGATGGGGCTGGCCATCGACCGCGGCTGGGTCCGCAAAGGAATGGTTCACTGACGCGCCCGAGCCCGGACGGGATCGTCCTCGAGGTGCGCGACCTCCGGAAAGCGTTCGGTGGGGTGCGCGCCGTCGACGGATGCAGCTTCGCCGTGCCCGGGGGCAAGATCTCCGGGCTGATCGGGCCCAACGGGTCCGGCAAGACGACGACCTTTAACCTGCTCACCGGGGTCATCAGGCCCGATGACGGCCAGGTGATCTATCGAGGCGAGGACATGGCCGGCCTCAAGCCTCACCAGATCTTCGGCAAGCGCATCACCCGGACGTTTCAGGTCACCCGCATCTTCCGGGAGATGACGGTCCTGGAGAACATGCTGTCGGTGACGGGGCTCGCCGTGCCCGACCGGATCGCCCGCGAGCGGGCCGAAGAGCTCATCGCCTTCGTGAACCTCACCCACCTGCGGGCCGAATATGGGGGGCGTCTCTCCTACGGGCAGCAGAAGCTGAGGGCGAGATCGTCTCGGTGATCGGCCCCAACGGCGCCGGCAAGTCGACCACCTTCAAGGTGATCATGAACCTGATCACCTTCCTCGGCGGCGAGGTCGTGTTCGAGGGGAGCAGCCTGGTCGGCCAGCGGCCGGACCGGGTCCTGGGCCTAGGCCTGGGGTACGTGCCCCAGGGACGCGTGGTCTTCAGCACGATGACCGTGCGCGAGAACCTCGAGATGGGCGCCTACCTCGAGCGGGACCCGGCCAAGGTCAAGGCGGCGATGGAGTACGTCTTCACGCTGTTTCCCCGGCTGGCCGAGCGGCCCCGCCAGCTCGCCGGCACGATGAGCGGGGGGGAGCAGCAGATGCTCGCCATGGGCCGCGGCCTCATGATGCGGCCCCGGATGCTCATGCTCGACGAGCCCTCGCTGGGGCTCAGCCCGCGGTTCGTCGACGAGGTGTTCGACAAGACCGTGGAGATGGCGCGGGCCGGGCTGACGGTGATGCTGGTGGAGCAGAATGCGGCCCGAGCGCTGGAGATCTCCGATCGCGGGTACGTGCTGGAGCTCGGCCGCAACCGCTTCGAGGGCACCGGCCGAGAGCTGCTCGACAACCCCGAGGTCCGGCGCATGTATCTTGGCGGCCAGCGGTCCGGCGGCTGACGCGGCGATCGATCGACTCAGCCCCGACGCGGTGATCTTCGCCGCCCTGGTGATTTTTGCCGGATACCTGATATTCGGCGTCACGGGATTCGGCGCCTCCCCGATCACCATTCCGCTACTGGTCCAGGTCCTTCCCCTCGTATTCGTGCTCCCCCTGGCCGCGATCCTCGACCTCGGCTCGGCGCTGGCGCTCCATACGCGCCGGCATGCGGACACCCGCGAGCTCCTCACGCTCTTGCCCTTCACGCTCGTCGGTCTCACGCTGGGCGTGACCCTGCTCGTCAGCCTGCCGTGCACCGCCACCCTCTTGGCGCTCGGGCTGTTCGTGTGCGGCTACGCCATCCACGTGATGCTTCGTCGGGAGACGGCGCGGCGATTGAGCCGCTGGTGGGCCGCGCCCGCGGGCCTCGCCGGCGGGGTGGCGGGCGCGCTGTTCGGCATGGGCGGTCCACCGTACGTCGCGTACATTGCCGGCCGGGTCCCCGAGCCGGCCGCGCAGCGCGCGACGATCTCACAGATGGTCATCCTGAACGTGGAGCTACGCGTGGTGGCGTTCGCCCTCGCCGGACTTCTGGGCTCCCGCACGCCCTGGATCGCCGTGGCCCTCTTGCTCCCGGTGGCCTGGACCGGCGTATGGGTCGGCAATCGCGTTCACCTGCGCGTGGCCCCTCGACGGTGACGCGCATCGTCGGAGCGGCGCTGTTTCTCACCGGCGCCGCGCTGATCGTGAGAACTCTCGGGTGAGGCTGCGCCTCACCCCCGACCGAGCCGCCTCCCCTCCCCGTCGAAGAGATAGAGGCGTCCACCCAGAAGGTCGAACTCCACGCTCGCGCCCTCCTCGGCCCGGAAGCCGGGACCGGCGATCGCGATCAGCAGGCGCTCGGGGCCGTGGTTCAGGTAGACGAGCGTTTCTTTTCCGAGAGGCTCCACCAAGGTCACCCGCGCCGGGCGGCCCTCCACGACCCCGTCGACCCGCACGCTCTCCGGCCGCACTCCGAGCGTGGCCGGCCCGTCCGGAACGTCGGCCATGCCCTCGAGGGGAATCGCGGAGCCGTCGAAGACGAAGGCCTGCCCACGGGCCTCGTGTCGCACGTGGCCGGCGATGAGGTTCATGGCCGGCGATCCGAAGAAGCTGGCCACGAACTGGTTCACCGGCTCGTGGTAGATCTCCAGCGGGGTCCCGACCTGCTCGATCCGGCCGTCCCGCATGACCACGATGCGGTCGGCCAGGGTCATCGCCTCCTCCTGGTCGTGGGTCACGTAGACGAACGTCTTCGCCAGCCGGCTATGCAGGGCGTCGATCTCGGCCCGCATCTCCTTCCGGAGCTTGGCGTCCAGGTTGGAGAGCGGCTCGTCCAGCAGAAACGCGCTCGGATTGGTCACCAGCGTGCGGGCCAGCGCCACGCGCTGCGCCTCGCCCCCGCTGCACTGCGCCGGCAGCTTGGCCAGGAGGTGTCCGATGCGCATGGTCGCCGCCACCTGCTCGACCCGCGCCCGGATCTCGTCGGCGTCGACCTTCTTCACCCGGAGGCCGAAGGCGATGTTGTCGTACACGGTCTTGTGCGGGAAGAGGGCGAGGTTCTGGAACACCATCCCGATGTTCCGATGGCCCGGCTCCAGATCGTTCGCCGGCCGCCCGTCGATCGCGATCTCGCCGGAGGTCGGGTCCTCCAGGCCCGCGATCATTCGGAGCGTCGTAGTCTTGCCGCACCCGGACGGGCCCACCAGCACGAGGAACTCGCCCTCCTTGATGGCCAGGTCCATCTCCTGAACGGCCACCGTTCCCCTGAACTCCTTGCGCAGCTTCGCCAGCGTGATCTCGGCCATCCCTCCTACCTCTTCAGCATCCCGAAGCTGAAGCCGCGCACCAGGTGCCGGTGGATCGCATAGCCGATGGCGATCAGCGGCATCGTCACTCCGATCGACATGGCCTGCTGCCAGCCGTACAGGCGCCCCTCAGTCGCTCCCTCGTACTTGCTCAGCTGGACCGGCAGGGTGGAGATCCGCGTCGCCGAGAGGGTGATGGCCATGAGGTACTCGCTCCACGTCAGGATCAGGATGAACAGAAAGGTCGCCACCACACCGGAGCGGATCAGCGGCAGGACCACCTCCCACAGGGTTCTGATGCGCCCCGCTCCCAGGAGCTCGGCCGCCTGCTCCACCTCGATAGGGATCTCGTCGATGAAGCTCTTGGTCATCCACAGCGAGTAGGGCAGCGTGGAGACGACGTAGAGCGTGATCAGGCCGACGTAGCTGTCCAGCAGCCCGAGGGTGGCGTAGTAGATGAGGATGGGGACGGCCACCACGATCGGGGGAATCATCCGCAGCATCAGGAAGCGGAAGAGCGCCCGCTCGCTGAGAATGCCGTAGCGCGAGGCCCCGTAGGCCAGGAGCAGGCCCAGGGCCACCGAGAGCGCCGTCGACGTCCCCGCGATAAAGAGGCTGTTCACCAGGGCGTGGAACGGCGTCTGGATCGAGGCCGACTGGACGTACTTGCTGTCCAGGAGCTCGCCGAACCAGGCCACGCGGTAGTTGTTCAGCGTGAAGGGATGCGGGATCCAGGTCGGGGGCCACGTGAACCACTCGTAGGGCGGCTTGAACGATGTCATCACCGACCAGAAGAGCGGGAACAGGACGACGAGGAGCCAGAGGCCAAGGATCAGGTAGCGCGCCACGACCAGGAGCCTCCGCTTGCTTCGTCGAGTCATGGCGAGCGCCGGTACAGGGCCTCCAGGGCCCGCTTCTCTCGCAGCAGGATACGGATGCAGAGGTAGACGATGGCGGCCACGATCACGAGCACGAGGTAGGAGATGGCCGCGCCCTTCGAGATGTTGAAGTGCTGCCAGCTCGTGATGTACAGGTACACGGGCATCGTCTCCGTGTAACTCCCGGGCCCGCCGCGGGTCAGCGCCCACACCTTGGGGTACTCCCCCAGCGCCTCCAGAAAGCGCAGGATCACCGCAAGGACGATGACCGGCCGGAGCAGCGGAAGCTCGACCTGAAGGAAGATCTGCAGAGAGCTGGCGCCGAGGACCCTGGCCGCCTCGATCGGCTCCTTGGGTATGCCGCTGAGTCCGGCCAGCATCAGGATGAAGACGAACGGCGTCCAGTTCCACGTCTCGATGAAGATGATGGAGAGGAAGGCCGGGATCGGCTGGGCAAACCAGGAGACCCGGATCTCCCCTCCTGTGATCCAGCCGAGCAACTGGTTCAGCGGCCCCTTCTCGACGAGCAGCATCTCGAAGTTGTAGCCGATGGCGATGGGAACGATGAGCATCGGGGTGATGAACAGGAGATAGAGGAGACCGCGTCCCGGGAATGGCTCGCGCATCAGGTAGGCCAGGGTGAAGCCGATGATCAGGCACAGGACGGTCGACGCCCCGGCGAAGATCAGCGAGCGCGCGAGCGACCAGTAGAACCGCGGGTCCCGGAGCACGTCGGCGAAGTTCTGCAGGCCGACGAACTCCGCCTGCCACCAGTCGCCCAGATATGCCGTCCACTGGTGCAGGCTGAAGTAGATCTGAAAGAAGATGATCGGCGCCGCCAGGAACAGGACGGGCACGCCTACCACGGGTAGGATGGACCACTTGTAGTGTCGTCCCCGTCGCCGCGCCATCGACCGTGCTCGGGTGAGAGGAGGGCCCGACCCCGCGCTCCGGAGTCGGGCCCGGCTCGGTCAGCCCTTCGGCTGATCGATCTTCGGGAAGGCCGCCTGGTAGCTGGCCAGGTCCTTGACGAGCAACTTGCTCCCAACTCGCTTGACGACGTCCCGCCAGTCCGCCTCGGTCTTCTTCAGGGCCTCGTCGCCGGAGATGGTTCCGACGAAGGCGTCCGTCAGGTTCTTGTCCAGGATGTCGGTGAACTCGAGAAACCCGGGCAGCAGGATCGGCGGGCAGCTGATCTCGAGGCACTTCTTCGTGGCCTCGACCCCCTGGGGGGTGTACTTGGCCAGGACGCGCGGGTCCGTCATGTGCTCGGGGGCCCACGCATCGTGGAACTGGAGCTTGGGATCGGCGACGATTTCGGTCGAGTGCTTGGGCGTGCTCAGGTACTGGCAGAGCCAGTACGCCGCCTCCGGGTCCTGACCGCGCCGGTTGACGACCAGCGCGATCACCGGTTCCGAGACCGACCGCTTCACCAGCCGTCCGGTCATGCGCGAGCCCGGGACGACGCCGTAGGACCACTTGCCTTTCGTCTTGGAGTCACCGCGCTCGGCGACCCCGAAGGCTCCCGTCCAGTAGGTCCACATGGCGGCGCCTCCGCCCACGACGAAGGGAATGTTCTGGGTCGTGCCCCAGACCGCGATGTCCCGCGTCGAGAAGGCCTTGGTGGCCAGGAATCCCTCGGCCGCCTTCCGCCCCGCGTCGTTGTAGAGGGTCGGCGTCATGTCGTCGGAGAACGGAAAACCACCGTTCGCGTAGAACTGCATCAGGAACCACACCGTCCCTCCCCAGTTGCGGGAGCGGAGGTCGGAGACGCCGTAGAGGTCGGGCGGCCGCGTGAAGAAGCGAGCCACCTCCAGATAGTCCTCCCACGTCTCCGGCCACTTCAGCGGCTTGCCGTGTTTGTCCGCGAACCGCTTGCGTTCGTCGGGGTTCTCGAACAAATCCTTGCGGATGCCGGTGGCCATGACGTTGCCGTCCGTCACGAACCCGTAGTTCTCCCCGTGATAGTGGGTCTGGAGGCTCTGCGGCCCCACCGACCGGTACACCATCCCGCCGCGCTCCATGAACTTGTTCAGGGGCTGCAGATAGCCGGCGCTGACCAGCGTGGGGATCATGCCGGCCCCGACGTGCACGATGTCGAAGGCGCTGGACTTCGCCACAGCCTCGGCCATGACGCGCGCCGGGATCTGGAAGGTGACGAGGTCCTGGGTGGCGCCGACGCCGATTCCGGTCTTTTCCTTGAAGTCGGTGGCCAGCTCGCGCATCTTCCCCGGGTAGTACTGGCCCCAGATCAGGACGTTCAGATCGAGGTTCTTCTTCAGCGCCTTCGCGCCGTTCACCGCGCGCTCCTCGGGCGTGTCTCCCGGGACCGACGCAGCCCAGGCGAAGTCGGCAGCGAAATAGGGCCCGCCGAGCAGGCCCGCGCCTGCCGCCCCGGTGGCTTTCAGGAACGTCCGCCGGCTCACCGTTCCCCGGTCCCGTCGCGTCTCACTCATGCTCTCCACCTCCAGGGCCGGTCCCATTCGATGCCGACTGTGCGATGGCGCTATCGAGGATCCATGATTCCCCTAGGTCAAACGAAGTGGCCGGACCATATCAGACCCGGCCAGAACGCGCAACGCGGGTGCTTGGCCGGGACGCTCCTCGATCCCTCAGCGCGGCGGGATCACCGGCAGGATCAGATAGGCTTCCCGCCCGGGCCCCGTATGCACGGTCGTCGTGCAGCCGAAGATTTCGGGCGCGCGGTCGCTCGGGTCGTCGTGCAGCCACGGGCCCGAGCCGCGGGAGGGAAACACCGGCATCTGGTCCGGCCCGGGGCGCTGGAAGTCCCTGCCCGCGATGATCACCGCCAGCCGGAAACCCTGGGGAAGGATGACGCAGGTCGGCCAGATCTCCACGTCCACGTCGTAGACCCAGCCGGGCTTCAAGGGCTGCTTGTCGTCGTGGGTGTGATAGGGCTGCCACGGCTTAGACCTCACGGGATCGAGCTTTCGGTGCGAGGCGCGCAGCCAGCCCTGCGCGAGCGGCGTGTGGGGATCGAGAGTTCCCTGGAACTCGACCTCGCGGCCGTCGGGCGAGAATGCCTGAACGGTGACGAAGAGGTCGGCATCCACGGTGCTCGAGGAGAGGGGGAGCTTGAGGGCCATGGGACCGGTGATCTCGGTTTCCTGCTCCAGGGGCGGCGAGAGCCATCTGAGCCCCTCGCCCAGCGCCACGAAGGAGGCCCGTCCTTCCTTGCCGGGCGCCTTCCAGTCGAGCGCGCCGGCGGCCGCATCCAGGTAGAGCTTCGTCCATCGGGTGGACGGCAGCGGCCACGCGTTTTCCTTGCGCAGCTCTACATCCTCGGTGAAGGGCCGGCGCAGATTCAGCCAGACGCGCGGCTCTTCGGCCCAGCCATTCTTCTCGCCCTTCAGGTAGTGATCGAAGAACCGCTTCTGCAAATCCATCCCGTACGGCAGGTAAAACCACTCCTCGTGCCGGCCGGGATGGCCTTCCAGCCACTTCTCCCTGGACGCGGCCTCGGTGAACGCCGCGAAGTTCCCGCGGGGGTGCAGGCCGAATCCGGCCCAGTTGGCCGGGCTCAAGAACGGCACGGTGACTTTCGACCAGTCGGGAGAACGGCCGCGGTACCAGTCATCGTCCATCTCGCGGGCGCGCGCGTTGGCGAGGTTGTCGCAACGGTTTGCCGGCAGCTCCCGCTCGGAGAGCTCCTTCGGTCCGGTCGAGCGCTCGTTCATCCAGTGGTCCCATGGTCCTTTCGGGTTTCCATGCTGCACGGCCTCGACCTGACGCGGATACCAGACCTCCATGAACTTGTTCGACAGGATGCCGCCGTGGCGGTACCAGTCGCGGTACGCATCGGCCGCGCCCTCCCAGGGCACCATGGCGGCCAGGTGCGGCGGCTGCAGCGCGGCCACGTGCCACTGGTTGATGGCGTAGTACGAGATGCCGTTGAGGCCGACCTTGCCGTTGGACCAGGGCCGCGTACCGGCCCACTCGATGCAGTGGTAGAAGTCCCGGGTCTCGCGCGGCGAGAAGATATCGAGGTAGCCTGGCGAACGGCCGGCGCCGCGCGAGTCCACCCGCACCACGGCGTAGCCCCACGGCACCCAGATCTCGGGATCGACGGTCTCCCACGTCAGGAAGCTGCGGGTCGAGCTGCGGAGGATGTCGGGATGCTTGCCGGCCAGCCAGTCCCACATGGGCTTGTAGTGATCCTGGTACATCACGCCCTTGCCGTAGGGACCCATGGTCATGATGACGGGGACGGGGCCTTTCGCCTCCGGCCGGTAGACGTCCGCCTTCAGCACGAGCCCATCGTCCATGGGGATATCGACGGCTCGCTCGATGACCATACCCTGGGGAACTTTGACGCGGCGTTGTTGAGTGGCGCTGTCTGCCATGGCGGCTCCTCCCATCGTGGAACGGACGGGAGCGTGATGCGGTCGGCTCAACCAGCGCCGGTAACGAGCATCGGCGCCGATCACGGAGGAACGTATGCTCAAGGCTACCAGGAAGCTCAAGTTGCCGCCGAGCGTGGGATTCCAGCGCCTCGTCGCCGCGGTCGTCCATGCTCGGTCGGACGAGCGCGATCGGCGAAACTTCGGCCTTGACAGGTCGGCGCGGTAGCAGTACGCGGACAGTACCTGAACCCAGCCCGAGCCCGGGCTAGGGCGACCCGAGGAGGTGCGCCATGGCGACTGTTGAAATCGTCGACCGGTCAGACATGATCGAGAAGATGAAGGCCCTGCTCGAGATCAATCCCCGGGAGACCGCGATCGTCACCGTTGACATGCACCGGGGACACCTCGATCCGGCAGTGGCGACGATGCCGGCCTCGACGGAGGACTGCGAGCGCGTCATCCGGGCCACCGAGCGCCTGCTCAAGCACGCTCGGGCCGCCGGCGTGCCCGTGATTCACGTGGTCACCGTGCAGCGGTTGATCCCCGGCCTGGGTGCGGAGGGGCGCGCGTGCCCCTTCTGGGACAAGCTCAGCCAGATGGTGGAGTCCGATCGATGGATTCCCGGGAAGAAGAGCACACTGGACTCGCACAACATCGAGGGCAGCATGCTCACCGAGGTCATCCCCTCGCTCTACGAGCGAGGAAGGGACTACGTCGTCGACAACAAGAAGCGTCTGAACTGCTTCACCAACACGGATCTCGAGCACCTGCTGCGGATTTTGGGCGCCAAGACGGTGGTCCTGACCGGGATCAACACGAACACCTGCGTCCTCAACACCGCGTTCTCCGCCCTGGATCGGGACTTCGCCGTCGTGGTGATCTCCGATTGCGTGGCCAGCATGTACGGGCACGATCTCCACGTGTTCGGCCTTCAGAACATCGCCCGGTGCATCGGCTGGGTGCTCACGGTCGAGGAGTTCGCGGAGAAATTGAAGGCGGGGGTGGCCGGGGAACTGGTCGGCGCTATCGCCTGAGGGGAGTTTTCCAGCTCGAGCGGCGAAGGATCCCGCCGATCCCGTGGTACGCTCCCCCGGTGTGCCGGCGGCCGGGAGCGGCCGGCGCGACCGGGCCCTCGATGCTGCAGGACGTGATGCGCAAGCGCCGCACCGAGATCGACCACCTCAACAGCTACGTGAGCCGGCGCGGGCGCGAGCGCGGGGTTCCGACGCCCATCAACGACGCCGTCGTCGCCGAGATGCACCGACACGGTGTCGGCTTCTTGCCGAGTCCCCGGCACCTCGACCCCATCGCCAAGCTGCTCCCGCGCTGAGGGCGTGGCCGCCGCGCGCCGCGACTTCGGTTTCACGGCGCGCGAGCTGCGCACGCTCGGCTCGTTTCGGACGACGCGTGGGGTCCAGCGCGCGCTGGACAGCATGCCGTACCATCTCGCGCCGACCGCCTGGCCTCCCCGTCTCGTGCTCCGCGATTGGACGGCGCATTGCCTGGAGGGCGCCGTGTTCGCGGCGGTGGCCCTGCGCGTGCTCGGCTTCCCGCCCCTGCTATGCTCTGTGCCGGGGGGGGGCCGTGGCAGGAGCGGCGGCAGGGGGGCGAGAGGGGCTGGGAACGGAGGTTCCGCCAACTAGGCTTTTATGCGGCCTATGCTCTGTGAGCCCTTCTGCGCGGCCGTCGGCCGGGGCGACCTCGCGCGCGATCCGCGCTTCGCGTCCCGAGCGGGCCGGGCCAAACACCGCGCCGCGCTGATGAACATCCTGGCGCCCGTCTTCCGCGAGCGCACGGTGGCTGACTGGATGAGCGCGTTCGAAGCCTGCGATGTTCTGGCGCCCCGGTCAACCGCTACGCCGAGCTCGAGCGCGACCCCCAGATCAGCGCGAGCCGGATCATCGTGGAGGAAGAGCATCCGCGAGCTGGGCGCTTTCGCACGATCGACACAGCGGTCCGCTTCGAAAAGACGCCGGGCACCCGGCGCACCGGCGCGCGGCGAGCACACCGACGTCGTACTCCGTGAAGCCGGCCTCTCCCCGGACGAACTGACCCGCTTGCGGGCGGCCGGGGTCGTTCGCTAGCCCGGCGGGCGGCCGGGGGTCGTCCGGTCGCTCGGGTGGGTCCAAGGGCAACCCGAAGCCCCCGGGCGCCCGGCGGTGATCGCTCTATTGCTAGCGCGGGGTTGCTGCCACCACGCCGGGCGCGGCATCGACACCGCGCACTTTCCCCGACGCCATGTCGACGACCACCGGTTCCGGGACGAGCTTGTTCATCCCACCCGTACCCATGTCGATCAGGAAGCCCAGCCCGCCGAAAATGAGGTTCCCCCACACCCAGCCGGACACGGACTGACCGAGCGTGACCTCGCGGTCGGGGAACCCAGCACCCCTGAAGAGCAAGCGATAGACTTTGCTGCGGCTCAACTCCACGGTCGTCGGAGTGGAGCGCGGCGCCCCCGTCGTCTCCGGCTGTCCGGTCGACTTCTCGATCGCCGAGATGGTGACGTGAGCGCCGGGGGGAACCGAGTCGAGGTACACCTTCTGGTTCGCGCCATTGACGATGGAAGCCCGGAAGCAGCAGCGCGATCGCGAGCATCATTCGCCTCATGTAGACCTCCCAGGGAAGACGTGGGACACCATACCATCCGCCGGGCCGCTGTCCGAGGTCCCACCCTCCCGCGGGCGGGGGGATCGATGGGCCTGAGGCCTTGGTGCCGGCGGGAAGAATGGCCGATCCGGTCATCGAGGCCGGATTGCGCCGCGTCTAGCGGCCGCCGTCTGTGCCGGGGGGGCAGTGGCAGGAGCGGCGGCAGGGGGCGGGAGGGGTTGAGAACGGAGGTTCCGCCAACTAGGCTTTTATCCGGCCTATGCTCGCCATATCCGATTTGCGGTGTGCCGAAACCTTACCACCGGCCGGCTCCTGGACTTCACTCTCCGCAGCGTCACGGTCACCCTGGGGCGGCCTTCACGATCATCTGCGAGTCGGCTCTTCCCCTGCTCGGGCTGGTCGTCCCGATGTCTCCGCCGACCGGCGCTGGTGTCTCTCCCTGACGGCGGAATGTTCAGACGCGACGGGTCATCGAGCGGCCGTCTGACCACGGTCACGGTGCCGCGGAGAGCGCGGGGCCCTCCGCGGACGCGGGCGCCTCGCCGCGGCAACCGACTCGCGAGACGAGAAGCGGGCGGATTCGCGGCGCGGCTCTCTTCGTGGCTGTGGGTCCGCAGATCGGCACCGGGCTCGAGGCCGGCGCCGACGTCGCGCAGCGAGCGTGACCTCGCTGCCCGACGGGAACCGATCAGCGTCAAGAGAGGAGCCACTTCATGGGTACAGCAAGACGACTGAACCTCGTCTCGTCCGCGATCGTCGGGGGCTGGGCTGCGCTCGCCCTCGTGTGGCCGGCCGGCATCGACGCCGCGCCCGACAAGCAGGTCACCGTGGACAACACGGAGGCGAATCCCGCGATCGTGCGTGACGTGGACAATGCCGCGCGGCATGCCTTCCAGACGTCGACCGGTATCCTGACCAACCAGTTCAACACGACCGGGTTCGGATTGACCCTCACCACGGTCCCGGCCGGCGAGGTCCTGGTCATCGAATTTGTCTCGGCGGCTTGCCAGGGACAGCCCACGATACCGGGGACGCTCCGCCTGTCGACCAGTGTCGACCACTTCTTTGCTCTCAACCCGACGACGTTTCCCGCGGAGGGGGTCGCGAGCCAGATCACCCGGATATATGCCGGGCCCGGCAGCAGCGTGAGGCTCACGGCGTTTCCGACCACGAATACCCCGACCATGACCTGTAACGTGGCGATCTCGGGATACCGCCTGACCCAGTAAGCATCCCCGGAACCGGAGGTCCAGGACCAGGGCCTGGACCTCCGCGTCACCGGCGCCGAGGAGCTCGCTCGGCGCCGAGGGCTAGCCCTCCGGCGCTGGATCGGCCGTGGACAGAAAGAACCTGTCGCGGTGAAACCAGCAGCTGGGCTCGCGTTCATGGAGCTCGCGGCGAAGAGAGTGCACGGCCGCGCCGCCGCCGCTGACGAAGGCATCGCGGAGAAGGCCGGCCGTCTCCTCGTCGCGAGCTCCGACGCACGGAAAGATGGTGATGGCCGACACCCAGCTCGCCGCATAGCCGGCGCCCCGACGCACCACCTTGAGCACCCACCCGTTGCCGAGCGGCCCGGTGAGCGGCAGGAGCATCCTGCCGCCAGGGCGGAGAGCATCGAGCAAGATGGGGCGAGGGTGGGTGGCGCCGGCGTTGATCATGACGGCATCGGCGGGACCGGAATCATGGTCGCCACCGTCGGCGTGAAAGACCTCCACGTTGGGCCGGTCCGCCAGGTTGTTCTGACTGCGGAGGGCGAGGTCGGCGTCGACCTCGGTGGCCGTGACCCGGCCCGCCGGTCCGACGAGCTCGGCGAGGATGGCCGTGAAGTAGCCCGTGCCGCAACCGACGTGGAGGACGTGATCGCCCTCGCGGACGTCGAGGGCCTGAATGAGGAAGCCCAGAAAGCTCGGCTGGCCGTTGTTCAGCCAGCGCGCTTCGTCGATGGCCACCAGCACGTCGTGATAGAGATGTCGCGGGTCGGCATCAGGAGTGGTCCAGTAACTGCGCGCGTAGGGCTGAAAGATCCTCCACGGTCCCGGGCCGAGGAAGCGCTCGCGCGGCACCCGCGCGAACGCCTCGATGACGGCCGGCGAGGTCAGGTGAGCCGTGTAGGCCAGCTCCTCGGCGTAGCGACGGAGCGCGTCGGCCTGAGTCACCGGATCATCCCGGATCGGAGCCGAGGTGGATCATGACGTGGCCCCGACTCTCCGGAGGCCACTCGACCCGGAGCCGGGGCCAGTGCTCCAGCCAGCGCTTCTCCCGCACCCGCTGGGTGAACAGAGCGGCCGGATACCGGACGCATGGATTGGGGCGAGTCTCAGCGACCAGTTTTCCTCGATGCCATACGGCGCGACGATCTCCAGACGTCGATCGCCGCGCATCCGGACGCCGACGCACGTCGGCGTCTCGATCCAGTGAGCCATGGCATGCGCGGAGTCCCGATAGGGAGCATGCCCGTTGCGAAGGTGCATCCGGGCCTGGTTCCGGGCCTCCCACGTCACGATGGGGCCCCGCGTCCGCAGCGCGGACTCGATCTGGGCCTCAGCGGCCGTCCCGCCGTCCCCCGGGTCGTAGTAGATGACGTCGACGTCATTGAGGGGGGTGGGGACGGGTTTCGCGTGACGCGCGTCCCAGATGGCGTTGCGGAGAAAGCCGGCCGCGATGTACCAGTCGGGAAGCCCGAGCGAGGCGATGGCCTCCAGGCATTCCATCCGCCAGGCGTCGCCCTGAATGAGCCGGATGGTCTCGGCCAGCATTCCCGTGTGGGCGGCCACTCAGCGGTCGAGCCACGCGGCCACGAGGCGACCCCCGTAGTCGTTGCCGAGATTCGGCGCGAAGTTCCGCACGTACCCCTCCCAGGCCGCGACCACTCGCGGCGAAGGCCCGTAGAGGTAGTAAACCTGCCCGGCCAGGTGGCGCTGGATATCCCAGACGATGTCGCGCCGGCGGGCCACGTCGAAGGTGCGTCGCTGGAGCCGGATGAGCTCCGTGAGCTTGGGGTCGTTGACGCCCGAGGAGTTGGTGCGCTCGCCCGGCAAGTGCAGCGCCGCCAGATACGGGTCGGGAAAGAGAGCGCCGCCGCGCATCGCCAGCATCATCCGCTCGAAGCGGCCGAGCATCGCGCTGGACACGAAGGCCCCCGTCTCCTTGAGCTTCAGATCGGCATCGAGGCCCGCCCCCTTCCACCCTCTCATGGCGATCTGGACCCCGTCCGTTCAGTCCAAGCCGAAGTTCGCGGTCTCCAGGGGGGCGGGAGGGGCTGAGAACGGAGGTTCCGCCAACTAGGCTTTTATGCGGCCTATGCTCCGTGGAAGCCATCGACTATCCGGCTCGGCGCGAGCTCGACAAAGCCCTCGTCCGGCAGCTCGCCAGTTGCCGCTGGGTCGAGGAACACCAGAATCTCCTGGTGGTCGGCGCTACCGGCACCGGCAAGACGTTCGTCGGCTGCGCCTTCGCCCATCAAGCCTGTCGCAAGGGCTTCCGGGCGCTCTACCGGCGCGCGTCCCACCTCTTCCACGAGCTCCCCCTCGCCCGCGCCGATGGCACCTACCTGCGCCTGCTCACCAAGCTCGCCCGCGTCCACGTGTTGCTCGTCGACGACTGGGGACTCGATGCGCTCGCCCCGCAGGATCGGCGGGACTTCCTCGAACTCCTCGACGACCGGCACGGCACCCGCGCCACCATCCTGACCAGCCAGCTCCCCGCCGCCCAGTGGCACACCTTCATCGGCGATCCCACTCTCGCCGACTCGATCTGCGACCGCCTCCTCCACAACGCCCAGCGTATCGTGCCAAAAGGTCCCTCACGGCGAAAGGAGGGCAAGCTCGAAACCTGACCGCCTAGCGTCGCTGCGCTCCGATCATGATCGACCGATCGATGCGTTCACGATGGAGCGATCGCGATGTTCACGATGGTCGGAATGCGCAGTGTGGTCGCCTAGGACGGCCGCGGCAAGATGGTTGACACGTCGGCGCCGGTAATGATTGTCTTGATCGACGACGCGCCGCCAGCCCAGGGTCCCTGATAGCCGTTAGGTCGGCCGAATGGAATTTGGCGAAGGACAACCGGTTCCTCGTGGTTCGGGTGACGTGCTGCGTCACCGCCATGTCCCGCAGGGCCGCGACAAACTCGCGGGTGTCAGAGCCTTTGTCGCCGCCCAGCGGCAGGCGGCCGTCCTGTGGCACCCGCCCGGCCATCTCCACCGCCGCCTCCCGCTTCGCGGTGCCGGCCGGTGGCGTGACGCCGTCGCCGACGAGCCCCTAGCCGCTTTCCATCAAGACATGCCCTTGGTGGCGAAGCTTGGACCCGTGACCGTTTTCTTTCAGAACGCGCCGGGCCTCCCGGTGCGTCGTCGAGGCACGGGGACTGTTACTACACCGCTCCCCACCCAAAGCGACGGTCGGATTCCCGGGATCGTCGGCAGGCGGGCCGCCCACCCCGGCCGTGCGCTGGAACCTCTCGAGGCTCGCCCACGCTTCGATCAGGATACCGTCGACGGAGAAGTGTTCACTGGACAGCAGATGCTGGGCGCGGGCCCCCGCCACGACGTGCTCGAGGAGCGCGCGGGCCGCCTCGCCGCCCAGCCCTCCCCGCTATCTGGTGACCTCCGTGGCGCCCCAGACCGCGTCGTCCATGGTCAGACCCACGAACCGGCGAAAGAGCAGTTTGCAATCAACTGCTCAACGCGCAGCCTCTCGCTCAGACCGGTATACCGGACCTGGACCAACTCGGACGGCCGCACCGTCTGGAGAACAATCGATGGGCATCCGCTCTGCGCGTACAGCAGTGCGACGTACGGCGACATCTCTCGGGCCACCACATCGACCAAGCGGCCCATCGCGCGCGCCGGATGATTCTACGTAATACGACCCTCCATCGACACGCAGCTCGGCCGGGATGTCTCCCACCTCGTCCAGGAACAGCGTGCCGCCATCGGCCAGCTCGATGCGGCCGGCCCGATCGCGAAGCGATCCCGCTACCGCCCCGCTCACCTGACCGAACAGCTCACTCTCGAGGACCTCTCGGGGGATCGCGGCGCAGTCCACCTTGACGAAGGGTGCCGCGCGGCGCGGGCTCTCCTCGTGAATGCGCCGGGCGATCAGCTCCTTGCCGACTCCGGACTCTCCCTGGATGAGCACGGTCGCAGCGGTGCCGGCCACGCCCGTGACCTGTTCCATGACTCGGCGCATCAGGGGGCTGGCGAAGACGAGCATCGTCGGGGCCGGAGGGGACGGCACCGACCGCGGGGCGACCTCCGGATCCGGGAGGACCGCATCCGGGCTGAGCGTCGCCCGATACACGCTGATGGGCACCGCGATGTTCTTGAACTGCTGCTCACCGAGCGCTTTCGAAGACCGCGGGCAACTTGTTGCGGACGGCAGCGTGCACCATCTCCGAGACACAGATGCCGCCCGGCTCGGCCAGCGCCTGCAGGCGCGCCGCGACGTTGACCCCGTCGCCGTAGACGAGGCCATCCGCCTGCACGAAGACGTCGCCGAGGTGGATGCCGACGCGAAACAGCATCCGGCGCTCGGCGCCTCTCGGCTCGTTCCATTGCGCGAGGTCTTTCTGGGTGGCCATGGCGCACAGCACGGCGTCCGCCACACTGTCGAACACCCCGAGCACGCTATCGCCGGCGGTATCCACGATCCGGCCGTTGCTGGCGTCGAAGTGCCGTCGGAAGACGTGGTGGCATTCGGCGAGCGCGGCCATGGTTCCTGGCTCGTCGCCGCCCATGAGCCGGCTATACTCGGCGGTATCGGCGCTCAGGATGGCTGCCAGTCGGCGAGTGGCCTGGGCCATGTCTCTCCCCTCAACTCACGTACGGGCTCGTCCAGGGAAATAGAGGCAGAATCGTCGCTTTTGATGCTAGCCCGGCGACCAAAGCGCCGTCAAGAAGACCCGGGTTCGGGAGTGTCGGTGTTTGAAATCCAGACCCCGCCCGGCCGGTGACCGGAAGGCGCCCCGCCGTGGCATACTCCGGCCACTGACCCCCTGTGCGCGGAGTACCCGAAGCCGCTCCTGGCACGCTGCGTATCGGCCATCTCTAACGATGGAGGGAGGAAGCGATGCCTTCGATGGTCATCCAGCACAAGGTCCGCGACTATGCAGCATGGGGCCCAGCCTATGACGCTCACGAGTCGAGTCGAGCCGGAGCCGGGATCACGAACGGCCGCGTCTACCGCAAGGCGGATGACCCGAATGATCTCGTGATCCTCCTCGACGTCGCCGACGTGGCGAAAGCGCGCGCGTGGTCGGCGGGTGAAGACGTGAAGACGGTGATGCAGAAGGCCGGCGTGCTAGGTGCGCCCGCGATCCACTTTATCGTCTGAACGTCAAACCGAGACACGACCCAGAGGGGGGACCCACAGCGTGAGCGAATGCGTCTTCTGCGCGGTGGTCCGGGAGCTGAGAAGGCCGAGGTGTACCGCAGCCCCTCGGGGGGGCCTCTACCGGAAGGTCCGCGAGCTCCCCGCCTCGATGGGCCATCCTGGGCCACGACCAGTTCTACCGCGGGTACACCGTGGTCATCGCCAAGACCCACGCGCTTTACCGGCATGCGCCGCGAGTCCGTCGCGACTCTGCGGCTGAGACACCTCGACATGGAGTGGGGGTCTTCGCGGAGTGGTTGTGAAAGGGGGCAGGACGCGGGACATTCCCCTGCCTCGCGCGGTGATGCAGTTCCTGCAGCTCTACATCGAGCAGGTGCTCGCGAAGGAGGTCGACCGGCTCGACGGCGAGACGCCGCTGTTCTGGTCGACGTGGGGCAAGCGCATGCTCGGCAAGGTGCGCGGGCCGATGACGGGGAAGAACGTGTGGCGGTTGTGCAAGGTATACGGCCGTATGATCGGAGTTCCGGAGCTCAAGCCCCACGATCTCCGGCACGGTGCGGCGATGGAGGTGCTCGAGCAGCAGCACGACCTCGAGCAGGTGCGCGCGCTCCTCGGCCACGCCCGCATCGACACGACCCAGATCTAGACCAGCATCCGGCCGTCGCAGCTCAAGCACGCCGTGAGGTTTTACGAGGAGAAGGCCGCGCGGATGCTCGGGGCGTGAGGTGAGAACCCGTTCCATATTTGAGGAACTCTCGAATGTTCTTCAAACCCGGAGCGAAAAACGCTAACGAAATTCAAGTGGTGGCCCCAACGGGATTCGATACCCTTTGCAGCGGTGCCTGTCCGCGGGGTCGTCTACCGCAGGGCAGCGTAACGCCAGGGATTCGAACCCATGTTTCACCCTTGGGAAGGGCCAGCGCATCTCCATCGAATCAGCTTGTTGCACTACTCTGACGGTTCCACTGCCGGTTTCTTTCACCCAGAAAGACCGCGGCGCATCGTGCTTCTTCGTTAGCGTCAGCCTCATCGCATCGGGCGGCATACGGGCGAGCTGGAGTAGCTACGCAAGTTCGGTGCGTCGCAGCAACAAGGCGTTGAGGGTGACCATGACGGTCGAGGCGCTCATCAAGAGGGCAGCCCACTCCGGACGCAGGAGGATTCCGAGATTCGGGTAGAGCGCGCCGGCCGCAATGGGAATGGCGAGGACATTGTAGATCGCTGCCCAGAACAGGTTCTGCTTGATCTTTCGTGCGCACCGCTCGGGCCAGCCGTATGCTCCCGGCCACGTCGGCAGGGTTATTCTTCACGAGCACGACCCCGGCTGTCTCCACGGCCACGTCAGTCCCGGCTCCGATCGCGATACCGACGTCGGCCTTGGCTAGGGCGGGGGCGTCGTTCACTCCGTCGCCCACCATGGCCACCTTCCGGCCTTTGCGCCGAAGCTCTTCGATCTGGGCCGACTTGTCCCCAGGAAGAACTTCCGCGATGACGGTGTCGATCTGGAGCCCCCGCGCAACCGCTTCCGCGGTGCGCCGGTTGTCGCCCGTGAGCATGACCGTCTTCACGCCCATCTCGTGCAGGCTCTGAATGGTCCTGCGGGCCGAGTCGCGGACAGTGTCGGCCACCGCGATGACGCCGGCAGGCCGACCGCCCACCGCCACATACATGGCAGTCTTCCCATCGCCGGCGAGGGCGCTGACGCGGGCCTCGAGGGAACTCACGTCGATCTTGTCCCGCTCCATCAGCTTCCGGTTGCCGATGAGCACCGTCTGCCCGCGCACGGTGGCCACCACTCCATGGCCGGAGACGGAGTCGAACGCCTCCGGGGGACGTACGTCGACGCCCTTGTCCTGCGCGGCCCGCACGATGGCCTCGGCCAGAGGGTGCTGCGAGGGTTGGTCGGCGGAACTCGTGAGGCGTAGCAGCTCTTCGGCCGTGAAACCGGAGGCGGGCTCGATGTCGGTCAGCGCCGGCTTGCCCTCGGTGAGGGTGCCGGTCTTATCGAAGACCACGGTGTCTACGACGGCCGTGGCTTCCAGTGCGGTGGCGTTCTTGAACAGCACCCCGCCCCGCGCGGCTTGCCCCACCCCCACAGTGATCGCGGTGGGGGTCGCAAGCGCCAGCGCGTCCGGGCAGGCGATGATCACCGCCGAGACGGCGACGGTGAGGGCGAAGATCAGACCATGAGGGCCGAACAGCGTCCAGGCCAGGAAGGTGATCAGGCCCGAGGCGAGCGCCACGAACACCAGGTATTTCCCAGCCTGGTCGGCTAAGCGCTGGGCCGGGGCTTTGGAGGCTTGGGCATTCTGCACCATCTGCACGATGCGGGCGAGCGCGGTGTCGGCCCCCACCGCGGTGGCCCGGAAGTCGAAGGCCCCGGTCTGGTTGACCGTGCCGCCGATGACCCGCGCGCCGTCCCGCTTGGCAACAGGGATTGGCTCGCCCGTGATCATGGACTCGTCCACGTAGCTGGTGCCCGAGACCAGCTCGCCGTCCACGGGCACGCGGTCGCCCGGCTTCACCACGATCTCATCGCCGACCACTACCTGTTCGAGGGGGATCTCCTGCTCCTGCCCGCCGCGCTTGACGCGTGCGGTGGCCGGCGCCAGCTTCAGGAGGGCCTCCACCGCGCGGCCGGTGGCGAAGCGCGAGCGCATCTCCAGCCAGTGCCCGGCCAGGCTGAAGCTCGTGAGCATGGCTGCCGCCTCGAAGAAAACGTCGCCGTGACCCCCGCCCAGGAAGAACGTTGCCCACAGCGAGTACAGGTAAGAGACCAGGATGCCGGTGGCGATGAGGGTCATCATGTTGGCGTCGTTGCGCCGGGCCGCTCGCCAGGCCGAGCTGATGAAGGGCCAGCCGCCCCACCAGATCACGGGCGTGGCCAGGATCAGGCCGAACCACGCCGTGCTCAGTCCGAAGGGCAGGGCCGGCTTGAAGCCCAGGCTCTCCCCGATGGGCGAAAAGAACACAATGGGGATGGTCAGCACTACCGAGACCACGAAGCGCCTCCGCATGTCGGCCACACTGCCGTGGCCGGCATGCTCCTGGTGGCCCTCGTGAGCCATCGCTGCGTGGTCATGGCCAAGCGATGCTGGTGAGCCCTCTCGGTGCGTCGCCGCGGGGTGGTGGGGCATCGCCGGGTCGGCTGTGGCGTGCGGGTTGGGATCATGGCCGGGCTGTTCCTGGACGCCGGAGCCGTGAGCGTCGTGCTGACCGTGGGCGCGGGCGGAATCGTTCGGACGAGGCCCCAGCCGATCGCTGGTCCCTACGGCTGGGTGCCCGGGCTGGCAGCGAGAAGCCCCGCAGCGCCGGCAACTGCAGCCATAGCCTGCCTGCTCGAGCTGCTCACGCAGCCGCTCGGAGGTGGTCCGCGTGGCGTCATAGGTCAGGTGGGCCACCAGCCGGGTACGGTCCAGATGCACATCTCTGACCCCATCCAACCGCGCCAGCCAGGCCTCCAACCCGGCCTGCTCGGAAGCGCACCAGCAATCATCGAAGACGACTTCGAGGACAGATAGATCGCCGGGCCTCTGATGGTTCACCCTCGACCTCCTGTCGAACGCGGCTTACAGGTTAGCCGCCAGTCTCCCTCAGCCGGGCTGGCGCGGCGAGGTGACGGATTTAGGGAGCCCCGCGCACACTTCCCATCGGGCGAGGAGCAGAAGCACCGCGGGCGGCATGACAACCGCCTGGAGGATGGCCGCCAATCCGACACCCACCCCGGTGGGATGCCACGCACTGTAGCCACAGAGACCCATCGACGGTGACCCACTCCCAGACCGAGTTCACACCGCGATGGCCAAGAGAACGACAAGCAGGTAGCGACCGTGGTGGCCGGAACCAGAGCGAATCGCGAAAGACCCACCCGATGCCGTAGAGACCCAGCACCAAGGCTGCATCGAGGAGAGTGGCGAGGACGGACATGAGCGTGTTCACCAGCCATCCCGCCGGAGTGCCGGTGAAGGCCGGCATCTGCAGCATCTCCCACGCGAAGTAGAGCGGCAGGCTGATGGCCAGGAGTCTGCCGACGAGGCGTGCCGTCGGCACCGCGCTTACCCGCCCGACCGCGCCCGGGCCGCCTCTGCGCGAAGAAAGAAGCTCCCGTCCGTCACCACGTGGTCGCCCGGCTTCAGGCCCTTCAGGACCTGGACGGCGTCTCCCACAACGCCGCCGAGCGTCACCGGGCGCTCCACGAACCGTCCTTCGCCCTCGGCGACGGGCAGGTACACGACCGAGACCTCTCCCAGGGGCTGCACCGCGCTTCGCGGCACGAGCGCGACTGGCCCTGCCCCTGCGACGGAGAGGCGCATGGTGACGTACATCCCGAACCGGAGCTCCTTCCGCGGATTACCGATCTCCACGCGCACCTTCACCGTGCGCGCTACCGGATCGACCCGCGGATCGATGTAGGAGATACGGCCACGCAGGACGGCGCCGGGCAACGGCGACGCCAAGATCTCAGCTTCCGCGCCCTCTCGCACGTGCGCCATGTCTCGCTCGTAAACCTCGCCCACCGCCCACACCGCGCTCAGGTCGGCCACCACGAACAGCTCCTGACCTGCCGGGATCACCTGGCCGGGGTTGACGGCGCGGCTGGTCACCACGCCTTCAGCAGGAGCGGCCACCACGACATCCGAGACGATCTGGGAGGCATCCGTGAGTCGTTCGATCTGCGGCCGGGAGAGGCCGAGGATCGCGAGCCGTTCACGGGCGGCGGCAACCTCCGTGGCATGCGCGGCGTGGACGGCGGTGGTCTCTTCCAGCTCTTGTCGGCTCGCGGAGCCGAGGTCGACGAGCTTCTCCGTGCGCCGGAGCTTCTGGTGGTCGGCCTCCAGCATGGCCTGCATGGAGAGGTATTTCATCTGGGCTTCGGCCAGCTCCTGGCTCGAGATCACGGCAAGCGTCTGCCCCGGCACCACGAGCCAGCCCAGTTCCGCGGACACCGCGCGGACGATGCCTCCGACGAGCGCGTTGACCTTGGTGTCGCGATAGGCATTGGGCATGACCGTCGCCGGAACGGCGAGGCTCTCCCCTCCCGGAGCCTGTCGCACGACCGCGGTCTTGAGGCCGACGCGCGCGATCGCGTCAGGCGTCAGTGAGACCTCGACCGGCTCCGTGTTCGTTCCCGCTGAGGTGGTCGGGTTCGCCGGAGCGGCGACGGGCGGTGCCGGGGCGGTGGCAGCGCCAGAAGGCGCGCTGGCGGACGTCGCGGTGCGGGTGGCGGCAGCGCGTCGCTCGCTCCACAGGACGCCTGCGGCCACGCCGGCCGCCAGCAGCGCCAGAGCCAGCGCGACCTGACCGAGCCGGCGCCGCCACCGTGAGCGAGGTTCGAGGTCGTTCACCCGTCCCTCCATGATCACCCCCGCGGCGCGGTCGTGGTCAGGCCTACGGCCCGATCGATCTCGACGGTGGCGTCGAAGACCTGCTTGAGGGCATCCGTGTAGCCGTTCTCAATCTCGATCAGGCGGCGCTGCTCGGTGATCACGTCCAGCAGGTTGCCGCGCCCCAGCTCCCACGTGCGGCGGACGACCTCGAGGTTCCGCTGGGCGACGTCCCGCACGCCGCGCTCGTAGAGGCTGAGCGCGCGCTGGGCGGCGTCGAGCTGCGTGAAGGCCGCTTCGACTTCCTGGCGGATCACCAGCACCATGAACTCCTGCCTCCGGTCGGCCGCCCGCGTCTCCGCGACGGCCGCCGCCACGTTGCCCTGATTCCGGTTGCGCACCGGGAGGGTGATGCTCACGCCCGCCCCAAAGTAGTGGAAGACATCCTGGATCTGCTGCAGCGACCCGTTCGACGCGACGCCGCGCAGGCCACTGAACCCGAAGTCCTGGCGCTGGTAGCCGACGCTCACGCTGGCGTCCCAGCGTCCCTCGGCCTCCTCCTTGCGGATCTTCGCGCGCGCCATGGCGGCGTCGGCGCGGGCCACCTCGAGGTCGGGACGTCCCGCCAACGCCTGCGCCACTGCCTCCGCACGACTGACCGCTGGAGAGACCCCGGCCAGTTCGCCGCGCAGCGCGAGTGGCGCGTCGGGTTCCATGCCCGCCAGCGCCTTGAGCTGGAGGGCCGTCACCGTCACGCGGCTCTCCAGCATCTGGCGGCTCGCGTCCAGGCGGTTCACCTCGACGAGGAGAAGGTTTTCCTCCAGGGGCGGCGCCGCCCCTTCGCGCACGCGATCGCCCACCAGGCGCAGCGCGTCCCGATTGATCCGCAGGAGCTCCTCGGTCACCTCCACGTTGCGGCGGCCGGCGAGCAGCTCGCCGGCCTTGAGGCGGACGTCAGCGGCCAGCCGGCGCTCGCGCTCGGCGACCTGGGCCCGCTTCATCTCCAGCTCGCGCTGCGCCACACCCACCCGACCGTCCACGCGTCCGTTCAGATCCAGGGGCAGGGTGACCCCGATGTTGAGGTTGTTGTCGGGACTGATGGCTTTCTGCCCTCCAAGCTCCAGCATCGGGTTCGGACGCAGCCCCGCCTGCTTCACGCGGCCCACGGCGGCATCCACCTCCGCCCGGACCGCTCGGAGGTCGGGGTTGTCGGCGAGGGCACGCGCAACGACTTCGTCCACCGTCATGACGCCGGCGCCCGTCTCCTGTGCAAAAATCCGAAGTGGCGCGGCGACGACGAGGCCTGCGATGACGCCGAGAACAGGCCCGAGCCAGCGCATGGCGGTCAGCGAACGGAGACTGAAAACTTCGTCGAGCCTTTCCCCGCCGGCCCATCCCAGGTCACCGTGACCTGGCGCGCTCCACTATCCGGGAAGCTGATCTCGCCCAGGTACCGACCCGGGGTCTTGTCGGCCGACAGCTTCGCGCCTGCGATCATCGGCGCCATGCCCGGCATCGCCATGCTCGTGCTCAGGCTCACCTTGCCGGCGTCGACCGGCTGGTTGGTGGCCGTCGACTTGATCTCGAGGACGAAGCTGTTCTTGCCCTGCGTCCACTGTCCGGACTCGCTCAGCAACGCGACCACGACATCCTTGCTCTTCTGGGTCTGGATCACCTTCAGGTCGGCGGCCCACGCCGCCGTCATCAGCGCGTTCGACAGTAACAGCCCGCTCAGTGCAACCACCGCAGTCCGTCGGTTCATTCGAGTCCTCCTGCGTCGGGATTGGAGTTGTCAGTCAATCCGCCGTGCCCGCGACCGGCGGCGCCGCCGGTGAGTGCGCGGCCGCTCGCGCCTCGGCCTCGGCGCGTCGCAGGTCACGCTCTCGCAGCCAGAAGAAGATGACGGGCGTCACGATCAGCACGAGACCGAGCGAGCTGACCATGCCGCCTAGCACGGGCGTGGCGAGCGGTTTCATCACCTCGGCGCCCGTGGACGTGCTCCACATGATGGGAAGCAGGCTCAGCACCACCGTGGAGACGGTCATGACCTTGGGGCGGAGCCGGAGCAGCGCGCCCTCCTTCACTGCCTCGAGGAGGGCCTCGCGCGTGAGGCGGCCGTCCAGCTCCTCGCGCTTCCGCAGCACCGCCTCCTCCAGGTAGATCACCATCACCACGGCCGTCTGGACGGCAGTGCCGAAGAGCGCGATGAAACCCACCCAGACGGCAACCGAGAAGTTGTAGCCGACGAGGTACAGCAGATAGATCCCGCCGGCCAGGCCGAACGGGACCGCCAGCAGCACCTGCAGCGCGTCGAGGAACGAGCTATACGTTAGGTAAAGGAGCACGAAGATCACGGCTAGGACGACGGGGATCACGATCTGCAGGCGCTGGCGGGCCCGCCGCTCGTTCTCGTACTGCCCGCTCCACTCCACGTACGATCCCGCCGGCAGCGGCACCTTGGCCGCGGTGGCCGCCCGTGCCTCCTCGACGAAGCTGCCCACGTCGCGCCCGCGCACGTTCAGAAGCACAGTCACGACCAGGAGCCCGTTCTCGCTGGAGATCATGGCGGGGCCCGGCACCTGCCGGATCTCGGCGACCTGCGCGAGGGGAATTTGCGCACCGTTGGGTGCGGGCACGGGCAGGTCACCCAGCGCCTGCGAGCTTCCGCGGTACTCGGGGGCGTAGCGCACGCGCACCGGGAACCGTTGCCGCCCCTCGATCGTCAGCGTGAGGTTCGTCTCCCCCACCGCCGTTTCGATCACGTCCTGGATCACGCCGACGCCGATGCCGTAGCGCGCTGCCGCCTCCCGCTTGATCCGGATGTCGAGGTACGGGGCCCCCGTCACCTGTTCCGGGTAGACGTCCGCCGCCCCCGGGATTGTCTTCAGCACCTCGGCGATGGTCCGCGCCCGCTCCTCCAGGACCTTCAGGTCGCTCCCGAAGACCTTCACGCCGACCTCTGAGCGGATCCCCGTGGTCAGCATGTTGATCCGGTTGATGATGGGCTGGGTCCAGATGTTGGCCACGCCCGGGAGCGCCGTCGCCTGGTCCAGCTCGCCGATGAGCTTTTCGCGCGTCATTCCCGGCCGCCACTGGGACTCCGGTTTGAGATTCACGACCGTCTCCGTCATGTTCACCGGCGCCGGGTCGGTCGAGGTGTCGGCCCGAGCGATCTTGGCCACCACCGACGCCACTTCGGGCACCTCCTGGATCGCCTCGTTCTGCATCTTCGCGATGTCGACGCTCTGCGCCAGGGAGATCGACGGGTCGGTGACCGGCATGAACATCAGGTCGCCCTCGTTCAGCGGCGGCATGAACTCCTTGCCGATCCGCGGCACTAACACCAGCGCGCCCGCGACGACCAGCACGGCGAGCCCGAGCGTCATCACGCGATGCCGGAGTGCGAAGTCGAGCACCGGCCGGTAGAGCCACACCAGCGGCCGCATCACGGGGTTGGACTCCTCGCCGCGGATCTTCCCACCGATGAGCAGACTGCAGAGCACCGGGACCAGGGTCACGGAGAGCACAGTGGCGCCGATCATCGCGAAGGTCTTGGTGAAGGCGAGGGGGTGGAACAGCTTGCCCCCTTGGCCGGTGAGCGCGAATACGGGCAGGAAGGCCAGGATGATGATGGCCAGCGAGAAGAAGATCGGCCGCCCCACGAGGCGGGTGGCCTCCAGCACCGTCTCCGCCACGCGTCGCCGGTTCCTTGGATTGACGCCCCGCCTCTCGATGAAGCGGAAGGCGTTCTCCGTGACGACGATGCCCGCGTCGACCAGCACGCCGACGGCGATAGCGATGCCCGCCAGCGACATGATGTTTGAGCTGATCCCCAGATAGCGCATGAAGAGGAAGGCGGTGAGGACGGCGAGCGGGAGAGGGATCGTCACGATCAGGACCGAACGGAAATGCAGGAGGAAGATGATGTTCACGAGCGTGACAACGGCGGCCTCCTCGAGCAGCGCGCGCTTGAGGGTATTCACGGCGCGCTCGATGAGGGCCGAGCGGTCATAGAACGGGACGATCCTCACACCAGGCGGAAGACCGAGTTCGAGGGCCTTGATCTTTTCCTTCACCCGCTCGATGACGTCCACGGTGCTGACGCCGTACCGGGCCACCACCACGCCGCCGACCGCCTCGTCAGCCCCCTTGACGAGCGCCGCGGCCCGGAAGGCATCGCCGATCTTCACCGTCGCCACCTGGCGCACGAAGATGGGGATCCCGTTCTCGGCGGCCACCACGATCTGCTCGATGTCGCGAACGTCCTGGACCAGCCCGAGCCCGCGGATGACAGTCCACGTCCCGCTCGATTCCACGACGTTGCCACCCACGTTCCGGTTGCTCTGCATCACCGCGTCCACCACGGCGGCGAGCGAGATCCGGTAGCCGCGGAGGCGGTTGGGATCCACATCCACCTGGTACTGGCGCACGACTCCTCCCACACTCGCGACCTCGGCCACGCCTGGCACGGCATTGAGCTGGTAGCGGACGTACCAGTCCTGGATCGAGCGCAGGTCGCGCAGTGAGTAGCCCTTGCCCTCGACCGTGTACCAGAAGACATGACCGACGCCCGTGGCGTCCGGCCCCAAGGTCGGCACCGCGCCGGCCGGGAGCGACTTGGAAAGGAGATTCAGCCGTTCGAGCACGCGCGTGCGGGCGAAGTAGAGGTCGACGTTGTCTTCGAAGATCACGTTGATCATAGAGAACCCGAAGGCCGAGGCGGATCGCACCACGCGCACGCCAGGTAGCCCCTGCAGGCTCACGGTGAGCGGGTAGGTGATCTGGTCCTCGACCTCCTGAGGCGAGCGCCCCGTCCAGTCGGTGAAGACGATCACCTGGTTGTCGGAGAGGTCGGGGATGGCGTCGATCGGCGTCGTCAACAGCGCCCAGTAGCCCCAGCCCGCGACAAGTAGGAAAAACGCGATGACGAGGAAACGGTTGCGGAGCGAGACCTCGATCAGCCAGTTGATCACGCGCCCGCTCCTGTGGCCGGGATCCCGGCCGACCGGATCATGGCTCGACGCAGAGCGGGCCGACACCCGGGGTGCACACCCGCTCCAGCGGAGTCCACGCGAACGCCTGCTCGATGCGCTCGGCGAGGTACCCGAAGGCCTCCGCCCTGAGCTCCTGCGGCTCGATGCGGAACACGAACTCCGTACAACCGTAGACCGGTCCGGCGCCCGGTGCGCCGCGGATCGGGTCGGCTGTGTGCGTCAGCAGGTGCACGCGGTCGCCCTTCACCAGGACGTCCAGGACCACCAGGCGGGTGCCGGCGTCCAGCGACAGCGGACCCGGCTTCGCCACGACCCTCCCCGTGGCCGTCATCTCCAGAATCGCAAAGTCCATGACGTGGACGGCGGGGGAATCGGCTCCACCGCGCATCACCCGGAACGGCATGGCCGGAATGCCGTCGATGGCCAGGACGATCAGCCTTCCTGACGAGTCACGACTCCCTGCCGACCCGGCTGGGCGATCTCGATCCACGAGGGAGCGAACTTCCGGTACAGGGCGTCCAGGAGGCCCTTGCCGACCTCCTCCGCATGCGCTCCCGTCGAGAGGACGGCGAGCGCGCCGATCATAGAGCGCCAGAACAGCCGCCTCTTCATGAGCGTTACCTCCTGAGCCGGCGACCGGACGCGCCTCGGCGCTGCGTCGTCATCGCTCGACCCCTTCGGACACAACCATGGTCAGCTCTCGCACGTGCCCCTGACGCACACGGTCATGGTCAGGCGTCGCCCGGTTTCAGCTCCCGCCACCGCGTCCCGGACCCTGTGCGTTTCGTCGCACGGCATGCCCTCAACGTGCAGGATGATATCCCCGCTCACCACGAGCGTCTGGTCGCCAACGGTGGGCCCTCATGACGCCACCTCGCAGACCGAGTCGCGCTCGCCCGGCTCCACCGTGCATGCCCCTCTCCCTCCGCTCGCTCTCTGGAACAGGGGCGCCACAAGGGTGTTTCCCCTTCGTGACGCCCCCCGCACCATCAGGCCGCCGGCGCCAGCCAGCGGTCGATGACGCCGCGGACAGCCGCGAGGTCCGAGCGCTGGATGATCGTCGGGTCGAAGAGGGAGACGAACTCGGTACAGCCATAGACA
>JBKPAK010000191.1:0-8429 GCA_046726415.1 Candidatus Methylomirabilota bacterium | reverse complement strand
TGCGAGAATGCCGGGCGGTTCTACGGACTGATGTAAGACCCCAAGATGAGGGGCCCTCGAGGCCCCGTCCCGAGCAGTTGAAATTGCAGGGCGCCCCGGCTTCGCCGGGGTGCCCCGAGCGTCCGGGGGCTTGGGGGCATTTCGGGGCCCTCGGCTCCCAACAGTGAAATCGAGGGGCGCCCCGGCTCCGCCGGGGTGCCCCGAGCGTCCGGGGGCTTGGGGGGCCATTTCGGGGCCCCCCATGTCTTTAAGAGCGCCCCCCAAGGCCGATGACCTCGGTGCCCGAGAGGCCCTTGGCGACCACCCACTCGAGCCCGCGCAGGAACACGTCGCTCCGGCTCGGAGTGGGCGGCTGGTAGAGCATGACCGGGGCCGCGCCGCGGCGGACGACACGACGCGCGACGGCCCGGCCCCCATTGCCTGCCATGATGGCGATGAGGTCTGCGCTCCACGCCTCCGCTTCGATCAGAATCTCCTGCTTCGCGTCGCCGAAGCGCACGACCGTCTCCACCGGGATGCCCGGGAGGAGCGCCTCCACGATCTTCAGCTCGTCCACCGCCCGGGCGCGAAAGCGTTCCATTTCTTGCTCGGCCGTCGCGACGATGCGACCCCATTTGCCCTGGCGCGAGCTGGGGATGGGCCGGACATGCATGCACCTGACCGTCGCGCCATGGCCAGCGACGGCGGCGGCCATGAACCGGCCGAGCGCTTCTGGGTCTTGCCATTCGAGATGGGGTACGAGAATCCGCTGCACGATCCACTCTCCCTTTCTGTCCGTAGACCATGCGGCAAAAACACAAGGGGCGCCGGATCCAATCGGGATCGGCGCCCTCGCCTGCACGGCCCGTGATCAATCCCGGAGGGATACGGAGCAACTGCAATGCCACCAGAAGTGGTGCGGTTTCGCGGTATTACGCGCTCGCGGATACCAGCCGGCGCTCGCGGTGCCTCCCAGCGCGTCATGGTCCGACCCTTGCCGACGGCGCGAGCACGTTCCCGGGGCGCTGGCCTCACCGTCCGTCCCGGTCTAGCATCCCTGGCTGTCGTCTCGGCTCCGATGCGGCCCGATCAGGCACGCCGCCAGAGTCAAACGTCCTCGAGGAGGAGAGCATGCCGTCGATCCCGAATACAGTGAGAGAGCGCTTAGCCGCGGGCCAGCTCGCACTAGGCCTGGGACTCAGACAGGCGCGCACCGTCGACATAGGGCGCGTCATCGCCGCGTGCGGCTACGACTGGGCCTTCATCGACATGGAGCACAACACGATGAGCGTCGACACGGCGGCGCAGATCGCCGTGGCCTGCCACGACGCGGGGGTCACGCCGATCGTGCGAGTACCGGGCTACGAGCACTATCTCGCCACGCGCCTCCTCGACGCCGGCGCCATGGGCATCGTCTTCCCGCACGTCGACACCGCCGACCACGCCCGGCAGCTCGTCAGCAACTGCAAATACCCGCCCATGGGTCACCGCTCGCTCGGCGGACCGATGGCCCAGCTCGGCTTCCGCGCCTACCCGCGTGCGGAGTCCACCGAGATCGTGAACCAGGAAACCTTGCTGGTGATGATGCTGGAGACGCCAAAGGCCATCGACAACGCGGAGGCCATCGCCGCGGTGCCGGGCGTGGACGTTCTCCTCATCGGCACCAACGATCTCAGCCTGGAGATGGGCATTCCCGGCCGGTACGACGATCCCAGGATCGCGCGCGCGTACGAGATGGTCATCGCGGCCTGCCGAAGGCATGGCAAGTACCCGGGCATGGGTGGCATCTACGACCCACCGACGATGGAGAAGTACATCGCACGAGGCGCTCGGTTCGTGCTGGGCGGAAGCGATCTGTCCCTTATGATGGCCGGGGCTCAGGCTCGCGCCGATTTCCTTCGAAGCCTCAAGCTCTCCTAGCACGCGGCGACCGCCTCTCCGCCATGTCTGCGGCCGACGCCGTGAGAACGGCATGCCGCCGAGGAGCGCGCCCGATGGTCGTCGCCATCCGCGTGCCGGACCTTCACGTACCCTGCGACACCGGCCGGATCGACGACCGTTGGCAAACGCGTGGCCACTGGCACGGAGGGCGGAAGGCTTGTTACCATCCCCGTCGAACGACCGCGGCCTCGGACCAGCCCGGTCTGGTGATCGCGAAATGAGCAAGCGGAATGTCACGTCGTCGGGAGGAACCATGGTGACGATCGAATCGACTCCTGAACTGGCGGCCACGGTCTACGAGACCATGGCGCGGAACCTCGCGCCCGTCCGGCGCCGACTGGGCCGGCCCCTGACCCTGGCCGACAAGGTCCTGCTCGGACATCTCGACGACCCCGGACATCAGGAACTGGAGCCCGGGAAGAGCTATCTGTTCCTCCGCCCCGACCGCGTCGTGCTCCAGGACGTGCTGGGACAGACGGCCATGCTCCAGTTCATGCAGACGCGGCGGGAGAAAGTCGCTGTACCCACCACGGTCCACTGCGACCATCTCATCCAGGCGAGAGTGGAAGGTGGGGCCGACCTCCAGGCGTCGCTCGACGAGAATCAGGAGGTCTATGGCTTCCTGCGCTCGGCGGCGGCCAGGTATGGCGTGGGCTTCTGGGGACCGGGCGCTGGAATCATTCATCAGGTAGTGCTGGAGCACTACGCCTTCCCCGGCGAGTTGATCATCGGCACGGACTCGCACACGCCGAACGCGGGCGGCCTCGGTGTCTGTTCGGTGGGGGTCGGCGGAGCCGACGCGGTCGAGGTGATGGCGGGGTTGCCGTGGGAGGTGCTCTATCCCCGGCATATCGCGGTGTACCTGACCGGCACACTGAGCGGCTGGACGGCGCCGAAGGACGTCATCCTCTACGTCGCCGGACAGCTCACCGTGGCGGGCGGCACCAACGCCATCGTCGAGTACATCGGCCCCGGGGCTCGCACCATCAGCGCCACCGGCAAGGCCACCATCACCAACATGGGCGCGGAGCTGGGCGCGACGACCTCCATGTTCCCCTACGATGCGCGGATGGCGACCTACCTGAGATCGACGGGCCGAGGTGACCTGGTGCCACTTGCCGAGCAGTATCAGCATCTGCTGGCCCCGGACGAGGCGGTCGAGGCTCACCCCGAGAAGTACTTCGATCGCGTGGTTCGCCTGGACCTCTCGAAGCTGGAGCCCCACGTGGTCGGCCCGCATTCGCCCGACCGAGCGCGTCCCCTATCCAGATTTGCCGCCGAAGTGGCCGATGTGACCAACGCGTTCCCCGACCAGATCTCGACGGCCCTGATCGGCAGCTGTACGAATTCGTCGTACGAGGACATGAGCCGCGCGGCCGATGTGGCCGCCCAGGCGAAGGCGCATGGCCTCAGAGCCGCCGTGCCCTTGCTGGTCACGCCAGGCTCAGAGCAAGTGCGCGCCACCATCGAGCGCGACGGGCAGATGCAGGCCCTCAAGGACATCAACGCCGTCGTGCTCGCGAACGCGTGCGGACCGTGCATCGGTCAATGGCGGCGAGCCAAGGAAGTGGCGGAGGTCCCCAACACCATCGTGACCTCGTACAACCGCAACTTCCCGCGGCGCAACGATGGGCAGCCCACCACGATGAACTTCATCGGCAGTCCCGAGCTGGTGACCGCCTTTGCCCTGGCCGGACGGTTGTCGTTCAACCCGCTCACCGACAGTCTCACCGGCGCGGATGGCAAGGCGTTTACCCTGGCCCCTCCGCGGCCAGCACCTGAAGTGCCGGCGAAGGACTTCGATCGCGGCCGCATCGCCTACCTTGCGCCTCCGGCCGACAGCAGCGGCATCGCATTGAAGGTCGATCCTCGCAGCGAGCGACTGCAGTTGATGGAGGCGTGGCCCGCCTGGGATGGTCAGGACTTCGTGGAGATGCCGGTCCTGATCAAGACCAAAGGTAAGACCACGACCGATCACATCTCTCCCGCGGGTCCGTGGCTGCGCTACCGGGGACATCTCGACCGGTTCAGCGACAACATGTTCATGGGTGCCACCAACGCCTTCACCGGCGAGGCGGGCACGGGTAAGAACGTGCTGTCTGGAGAACTCGGCCAAGCCATCTCCCGCATCGCGAGGTCCTACAAATCGCAGGGCATGAAGTGGGTCGTGGTGGGTGACCATAATTATGGCGAGGGAAGCAGCCGCGAACATGCGGCCCTCTCGCCGCGCCTCTTGGGCGGGGCGGCGGTGATTGCGCGGAGCTTTGCCCGCATCCACGAGTCCAACCTCAAGAAGCAGGGGCTGCTTGCCCTGACCTTCGAGCACCCGGCCGACTATGACCGCATCCGCGAAGAGGATCGCATCAGCCTGGTGGGCCTGGCCGATCTGGCGCCTGGCAAGCCGGTGGAGTGTCGCGTCAGGCACGCGGACGGGACCCTCGAAACGCTGCCGCTTCGCCACTCCTTCGGGGCCTCTCAGCTCGAATGGTTCCGGGCGGGCTCGGCCCTGAACCTGTTTCATAGCGCTTAGCAGGGTCGCCGTGCGGCGGCGAGACGGAGGGTGCTCACCAGTCTGACCTTCTCTCCGTACAAGTGCGGAGGGAAGAATGCGGCGGTCCGACGCCGCGACGCATCCCACCGGCAGGTCCGTCGGCGGGCGACTCTCTGCGCGCGAAGGGAAACGAAATAGGAGGGCAATCGAATCCCACGCGAATCCTCGAAGGCCCCGATGCGCACCGGGAGGGCGAAGGGCCCACCGCTCGTCTTCCGACCATTGACCCCGCGCCTCATCGACGAGCTGGGCATTGGTTCTGCGCGGGAGCTGGGGCTCAGGTTGCTGGTGCATGTACCCGCGGTTGACCGACGCCCAGACGCGTGCTCTGCCCGGCCCAGGATCCGTGAACCAGCGTCGGCGCGACGCGATGACGAAGCTCGCACGCCGCCGGCGGGCTCCGGGTCTGATCGCGTTCGAGGGTGACGAGCCGGTCGGCTGGATTGCGATCGCTCCCCGGACCGACCTTGCGCGCATCGAGACGTCGCGTGCGACGCCTCGCGTCGACGATGAGGACGTCTGGGTGATCCCCTGTGTCACCGTGAGCAAGACGGCCCGTGGTCGCGGTATCGCGCTCGCCCTGATCGAAGCGGCGGTGGCGTATGCCGCCGGGCAAGGCGCTCCTGCGGTCGAAGCATACCCGCGCGCGGGTGCCACGCGTACGGGCGACTACAATGCCTACTTCGGGACCGAGCCCCTCTTCCGTCGCGCGGGGTTCCGGGTTATCCGAAAGCCGCTCGAGGACCGGCCGCGCAACTGGGTCCCACGGGTGGCGATGCGCATCAGAGCGGCACGCTGAGCCCTCTGGGCAATCATCGCAGCAACCGTGGCTGCGCCCGGGAAAGGAGCCCCCGCTGAAACGGGTCGCCGCGCACGCCCGTTCCCGCACGTCTTGACGCAACCTCGAAGGTCGACGATCTCCCGCGTACCATCACCGTTCGTTCCCGGGATCGTTCCGCTCGTGCTGAGGTCGCGTCCGCGAACTGATCCCGGACGACCACGAAGAGGAGAAGTCGGCGGCGTGGAGCATCGCCACGAGCGCCTTCGCCCTCGGCCAACACGCTCAGGCGGCGACCCGACCGTCGCGCTCGAGGCGAAACTACGACGGGGCGGCTGCTGCGCTGGTCTCCTTCCGCACGGCCTGCACCGGCGTCGGAAACTCGTCCGGATCGATGGGGATCTCGATGACGGCCGGCTTGCCGGAGCGCAACGCTGCCTGGAGAGCATCGCCGACCTGATCGGCGTGATCCACGTAGTAGCCCGCGGCGCCAAAGAGCTGGGCGTACTGGTCGTAGCGCGGGTTGCCGATGTCGCAGCCGATGTATCGCGCGCCGTAGAAGTGCTTCTGATACGCCTTCTCCGACCCCCAGCAGTTGTTGTTCATGACTAAGGTCACCGCATTGATGCCGTGCCGAACGGCCGTCTCCAGTTCCTGGGCGTTCATCAGGAACCCGCCGTCGCCGTGGATGGCGAGCGCCGGCGCCTCGGAGCGTCCGAGCTTAGCCCCCAGGGCTGCCGGAAAAGCGAAGCCCAGCCCTCCGAGATCGAGCGGCGTCAGCAAGGTGCGCGGTCGCGCGAAATGCAGGCGATCGTAGCCATAGGCGGGAGCGGCGCCGGCGTCCAGTGTGACGATCGTGTCGGCCGGCAGGACGCGGCGCAGCTCTGCGTAAACGCGCTGCGGCTTCAACGGTTTGGTGTCGAGGTGACCCTCCGCCGCGAGCCGGGCCTGACGCTGAGCCCGCAGCGCCTCTGCCTCCTGGCGCCACGCCGGTGAGGCGGGACGTGTCCCTTCCCGAGCAAAGGCGTCGAGCAACGCCTGAATGGCGAGACGCGCATCGGCCTGGATGCCGACCGCTACCGGATAGTAGCGACCGATGTCGCGACCGTCGACGTCGATCTGGACGATGCGGGTGTCCGGACGGATCGAGCGGTGATCGAAGTGGCTCGTGAACTGGGCGAGCCGCGAGCCGACGACCACGAGCAGGTCGGCCCGCCGGCATGCGGCCGACGCCTCGGGGGCGCCGGCACGGCCGAGCGGGCCCACGTAGAGCGGATGCGCACTGGGCACGGCATCGTTGCGGCCGTACGCCGTGATCATCGGGAGCGAGTACTGCTCGCTCAGGTACACCACGAGGTCGTTGGCGTCGGCCCGCGTGACGCCGCCGCCGACGAGCAAGAGGGGACGCTCGGCCTGCTTCATGAGGCCGACTGCCTGGCGGATCGCCTCCGGATGCGGCGGCAGCGGATGGGTGACGCGGTACTCGCCAGGCGCGAGCTCCGCGATACGAAGGACCTGCTCGTTGAGCACGTCGCGGGGGATGTCGACGAGGACAGGTCCTGGACGGCCGCTCATGGCCGCGCGCAGCGCCGCCCGCAGCAGTTCGGGGATCCGCTCGGGCCTGTTGACCTGGACCGCGAGCTTGGTCACCGGGCGAAACATGCCCACCAGATCGAAGTCCTGGAAGGCGTCCTTCAGGTAGTGCTCCAGCGGCACGCCGCCCACGATCACCACGACTGGCGAATGGGCCACGTAGGCCGCCGCCACGCCGGTGAGCAGATTCGTCGCCCCCGGACCGCTCGTGACCAGACACACACCCGGAACGCCGCTCACGCGGGCCAGACCGTCGGCCATGAAGGCCGCGGCCTGCTCGTGGCGCACGTTGATGTACTCGACGCTGCGGTCGTCGTAGAGGACGTCGAGCACGTCGAGAAACGTCGATCCCACGATCCCGAAGATGTACCGGACGCCCTCGGCCTTCAGCAGCTCGATGACCGCACGTCCACTCGTCAGTTCTCGCATCACTGCGTCTCCTTGTGCGGATCAATGCGATGGGAGCCCGGCAACGGCCCCCGCCCTCGGTAATGCCACACGTCCTGGTCTGGAACCTCGCCACACCATAGCGCACGCCAAGCCGGTTCCCATCACTGCCGCGTTCTGGAATGCCGAGTGGGCCAAGGGCAACGGTGACCTCGCCAACCGGGTCATGCTCGGTTACGTCCGCGCCGTGCGCGATCTGGCCGCCGACGGCGGCAAGGGCTGGCTCGAGGATCGCAACGTGGACATCATCGTAAAGTACACGGGGGCCAAGCGCGAGGTGATCAAGAAGGCGCGCCCTCACGTGGTCGACCCTAACCTCGAGCTGGATCCATCGGCCCTCGACAGCATGCAGAAGCTGAACGCGGACCTCGGCTACCTGAAGTACGCCGAGTTCCTGTCGGCGGACCGCTTCTTCACCTGGAGCTATCGCGATCGCGCTCTCAAGGAGCTCGGCCGACGCTGAGACTCTGGGCGCGCGGACTATAATCGCCTTACACCGAGCCGAGGAGGGCCCATGGCCACGTATGTGCTAGTTCACGGGGCGTATCAGGGAGGCTGGATCTGGAAGCCCGTTGCGGAGCGCTTGCGGGCGGCCGGACATCCGGTGCATACCCCGACCTTGGACGGCTGCGCCGAGCGCCATCACCTGATCCGCCGGGGCATCACCGTCGCCACTCAGGCCCGCGAGATCGCTGAGCTCATGTTCTACGAAGATTTTCGCGACGTCGTGCTCGTGGGCACCAGCTCGGGCGGCATGGTGATCTGCCGGACGGCGGAGCAGGCGCGTGAGCGCATTGCCCGGCTGGTCTTCGTCGATGCCCTGGCACTCCTGCCCGGCGAGGAAGTGGGGAAGATCGTGAGGCGCCCGGCCAGCCATCAGGCCACGGAGCTCACCACGGGCCCCAGCCGGGCCGATGCCGAGCAGCGCCTGTTCGCCGATCTCGATCCCGCGACACGCGCGTGGGCCCTGGCGCGCTACACGCTCCACCCCGTCGCTGCTCTCGAGGCGCCCATGGAGCTGAACAACTTCTGGGAGCAGGATTGGGCGGCCACCGTGATCAACTGCCGGCGCAGCGTCAACCCGCCTGAGCCGCACCAGCGGCGCACCGCCGAGCGTCTCAAGGCCACCTGGCGCGAGAT
>JBKPAK010000190.1:0-37488 GCA_046726415.1 Candidatus Methylomirabilota bacterium | reverse complement strand
GGTACTCGAGAGTCCCGTCACCCCAGCTGACGCCAACGCCCAGCGCGATGGACGTGCTCTCGAGCCTGACCTTCCCCGTCGTGTCCCCCGGAGCCCCCGCGCCCGCCGCCACCGGCGCAGCCGCACGCTCGGCGCATCCGGCCATCAGACTGGTCAACGTGACCGCCAAAACCATCAGCCGCCCTGTCGTCCGCATGAGCCCGTGACCTCCTTCCAAGCGAGAGTTGGGTCGAAAAGCTGGCAACGCGTGCGCGCGTGGCCCACGTGCCACTGGATTCCCGGGAAGCTCTTCAACTGCCCGGGCGAGGTAGAAGACATCGTCGACTCACGTCACGGTCGCCACAGCAAGTCTACCCTATCGCACCAACCTGTCCGTCGCCAAAACCCCGTCCGGCGGGGAACTGGTTGATCTGACGGACCGGATTCCGCCACCATCTCAGCTCGATGATTACTCTCCTACTCCACCTGTTCCGGCTCCTCCCCTTCCTACTCGGCGGCCACCGCCAGCTCGCCCTCGAGAACCTGGCCTTGCGCCACCAGCTCTCCGTCTACAAGCGGACGATGACGGCAGCTCACGGACTGGCAGGGGATGCTTCGACAGGAGACAGCGGCGGCGCGTCACGCGCTCCGTGCACTTCTTGTCGGACGGCTCGTCTTCAAGCTCGAGGACCGTGCCGGCGGGCGGTTCTACACGTTCTCAGGAGAAGGCACGATCACCCCAGTGATCGCAGGCACTGCCCTGCAACACGTGTGGTGGCCCCAACGGGATTCGAACCCGCGTTTCAGCCTTGAGAGGGCCGGGTCACGGGTCTCTGGCGATGGGTCGTCGGGGTGACCTCGACCAGCGGAGGCGCTATACTTCCGCCCCGCGAGCTCGAGCGTGTGAGGAGGTGAGATGAAGATACGCATAGGCGTGGGGGCCGGAGGCGCGTCTCTGAAGACTGACGCGCTGGCCGAGCTCGTCACCGGTCTCGATCAGCTGGGCTTCGACTCGTTGTGGCTCTCGGAGGTGCTGACCGGCCCGGGGCTCGATCCCGTGGTGGGCCTCTCCTGGGCCGCCGCCAGCAATCCGAGGCTGAAGCTCGGGACCACAATGCTGTTGCCGGGACGCAATGTGGTCCGGCTGGCCAAGCAGCTCGCGAGCCTCGACGTGCTGTGCAGAGGGCGGCTGCTGGTGACCCTGGTGCCCGGGCTCACCTACGCGCCGGAGCGCGACGCCATCGGCATCGACCCCAAACGCCGCGGCGCCTTCATCGACGAGGCGCTTCCGCTGTTGCGTCGCCTGTGGGCCGGCGAGACGGTGAGCCACGACGGCATCGCCGGCAGCTTCCGCGACGTCAAGCTCTGGCCCCTGCCGATGCAGCAGCCGCTCGAAGTGTGGTTGGGCGGCACCGCACCCGCCGCCCTCGAACGCTGTGGTCGGTTGTCGGACGGATGGCTACCCTCCCTGTGCACGCCCGAAGAGGCGGCGGCCGGACGGGTCGTGATCGAAAACGTGGCGGCACGGGTCGGGCGCTCGATCAGCCGCGAGCACTTCGGCGTGAGCATCGGCTACGCCGGCGCGCCCATCGACCCGGCCACCGCTCGCCTGATGACCGCCCGACGGCCGCGCGCGCTCGAGCTCACGCCGGTCGGGTTGCCGGCTGTGCGCGCGCTCATCGAGCGCTTCATGGCCATTGGCTTCTCCAAGTTCGTCGTGCGTCCGCTGGCCGCGCCCGCATCTTGGCTCGCCGAGCTCGAGGCTCTGTCCGCGGCGGTGGGCGACCTCCAGACCTGACGAGGCGGTCAATGACCTCCCGCAATCTGCGGGAGGAGGAATACCTCGCTGTCGCGACCGATGGGCTCGAGGAGAGCGTCCTGGAAGATCTGGCCGTCGATGGCCACGGCCACGCCCTCCTCGAGATGGCGCCCGAGCGCCGGGTGGAGCTCGGTGAGCTGCTGGTAGAGCTGCTTTACGGACGTCGCCGAGAGCTGGAACTCGGCGACGCCCCCCGTGAGCTGCGAGAGGTTGCCGACCAGGACTACGCGGGGCATTTAACGTGGGGGCCCCGACATGGCCCCCACACCCCCAACGTTCGTCGCCCCCCGGGAAACCCGGGGCGCTCCTCGATAGCTCGCCAGGCCTGGCCACCCCGACATGGCCCCCACACCCCCAACGTTCGTCGCCCCCCGGGAAACCCGGGGCGCTCCTCGATAGCTCGCCACGCTTCAGACCTTATTGATGCCGCGCGCCTTGAGGGCTTTGAGTACTTTGGGCGGCGACATCGGCAGCTCAGTGAAGCGGATGCCGGTCGCGTTCTCCATGGCGTTGGCCACCGCCGCCAGGGGAGGCACGATCGGCGTCTCGCCGACGCCGCGCACGCCATACGGATGGCGTGGGTTCGCCACTTCGACGAGGATCGCGTCGATCATCGGCACATCGGATGCCACGGGCATGCGGTAGTCGAGGAAACCGGCGTTCTGCATCTTGCCGTCGGCGTCGTAGATGTACTCCTCGTTCAGCGCCCAGCCGATGCCCTGCACCGCTCCGCCCTGGAACTGTCCCTCGACATAGCTCGGGTGGATCGCCTTGCCAGCGTCCTGGGCGACGGTGTAGCGCAAGATGGTCACCCGCCCGGTCTCGGGGTCGACTTCGAGGTCGACGAGATGAGTCCCGAAGCTCGGCCCGGCGCCTTGCGCATTGATCCGGCCGTAGCCTCCGATGGGCCCGCCGGTCTTGCCGGCCACCTTGGCGAAGTCCGCGATCGACATGGGCTTGACCTTGTCGGCGGCGTCGCCGACCGGCTTCACCTGACCGCCCGCGAACTCGACCTGATCGGGCTTGAGGTCCCACAGCTTCGCCGCCCGTGCGCACAGGTCGATCTTGATCTGCTTGGCGGCCTCGACCACCGCCATGGAGCCCGAGAAGGCCGAGCGGCTGCCGCCGGTCAGGAAGGTGAAGCCGAGCGAACCCGTGTCGCCGATGATCGGCCGGACTTTATCGAAGGGGATCCCCAGCTCGTCCGCGGCGACCATGGCCAGCGAGGCGCGCAGGCCGCCGATGTCCGGCGTACCGGCCATCAGCGACACCGTGCCGTCCTCGTTCACCGTGAGCGATAGACAGGTCTCGCCACCGATGTTGAACCAGAAGCCCGAGGCGACGCCCCGGCCCTGCCACTTCCGGAGCGGGGCGTTCCAGTGCTCGGTCTTCTTGACGGCGTTAAGCGTCTCCTCCAGCCCGATCGGCCCGAACTTCGGGCCATAGGCCGCCTTCGTGCCTTCCCTCGCCGCGTTTTGCATGCGGAGATCGACGGGATCGATGTCGAGCTTCTTGGCCAGCTCGTCGACGACGCTCTCGACGGCGTACTCGGAGATCGGAGCGCCGGGCGCCCGGTAGGCCGCCACCTTCGGGCGGTTCGAGACGACATCGTAGCCGATCACCTTCACGTGCTCGATGTCGTAGGGCGCGAAGGCGCACATGACGCCAGGCTGCACGGGCGAGCCCTGGAACGCGCCCGCCTGGTATTTGAGCTCGGCGAAGGCGGCGGTGAACCGGCCGTCCTTGGTCGCGCCCAGCTTGACCCGCACAGTAGCGCCTGAGGTTGGACCGGAGGCCTTGAACACTTCCTCGCGCGACATGACCATCTTCACGGGACGCTTGGCCTTGCGCGATAGCGCCATGGCCAGCGGCTCGAGATAGATGATCGTCTTGCCGCCGAAGCCGCCGCCGATCTCGGAGGCCGTGACGCGGATCCGCCCGATGTCGATGCCGAGCAGTCGGGCACAGTGAGCCCGCACGAGGAAATGGCCCTGCGTCGAGCACCACAGCTCGGTCGAGCCGTCTTCGGACACGCTGGCCAGCGCCGCGTGCGGCTCGATGTACCCCTGATGTACGGGCGCCGTCCGGAACTCCCGCTCGACGATCACCTCGGCCTTCTGGAAGCCCGCCTCGATGTCGCCCAGGCTGATCTCCACGCGCTTGGCCACGTTCGACGGCTTCTCGGGCTTGGGCTCGACCCCAGCGGTGTACAGGTCCTCGTGCAGGATCGGGGCGTCGGGCCGCATGGCCTCGAGGACGTCAATCACGTGCGGCAGCACCTCATACTTCACGTCGATGAGCTTCAGCGCCCGTCGGGCGATGGCCACGCTCGTGGCGGCCACCGCGGCCACGGCGTGGCCCTCGTACAGCGCTTTCTCGCGCGCCATGACGTTGCGGACGACGTCGCGGTAATTCATCATCATCTCGCCGGCCGGGATGAACTCCGAGGGCTGATCGGGGAAATCGTCTCGGGTGACCACGGCCTTGACGCCGGGCAGCGCTTCGGCCTTGGACGTGTCGATCGAGTGGATACGCGCGTGCGCATGCGGGCTGCGCAGCACGCGCCCGATGAGCTGGCCTGGCAGGTTGAAGTCGGCTCCGAAGCGGGCGCGACCTGTGACCTTGTCGACGCCATCCGGCCGGATGGTGCGCGTCCCGATGTACGTCTGCGCCTGCCCGTTGGTCATCGTCTCGGCCATGACTATCCCTTTCTCATCGCCGCGGCCGCGTCCATCACCGCGCTGACAATCTTGTCGTAGCCCGTGCACCGGCAGAGGTTGCCGGCTAGCCAGTAGCGTACCTCGGTCTCCGTCGGGTCGGACTTCTTCTCCAGCAGCGCCTTCGAGGCCACGAGGAAGCCCGGCGTGCAGATGCCGCACTGGAGCGCGGCATGCTCCAGAAACCGCTGCTGGAGGGGGTGGAGCGCCTCTCCCTTGGCCATCCCCTCGATTGTCTCAATGCGTCGGCCGCCAACCTCGCAGCCCAGCACCAGGCATGCGCAGACCAGCCGGCCGTCCAAGGTGACGCTGCAGGCGCCACAATCGCCGGAGGCACAGCCTTCCTTGCTGCCGGTCAGCTGGAGCGTGTCGCGGAGCACGTCGAGCAGCGTCTCCTCCGTCTCGCAGAGGAACTCGACGTCGTCTCCATTCACCGTCGCCGCGATGTGGTGCTTGGCCATCAGTTCGCCCTCGCCCGGTCCAGCGCGATCAGGGCCGCCCGGCGCGTCAGCACGCCCGCGATCTCGACCCGGAACTCCACCGTACCTCGTTTGTCGTCGATCGGCCGGCACGCCGCCCGCGCCGCCGCGGCGAGCCGCTCCTGTGCGGCGCCGTCGAGACGACTCCCGACGATCGCCTGGGCCGCCTCCGCGACCAGCAGCACCCGCGCGGCCACCGCGCACAGTCCCACGCGCGCCGCAGTGACCGTGCTGGAGCTGTCAACGGTCAAGCTCACACCTGCGCCCACCACGGCGATGTCCATCTCGGTGCGCGGGATGAAGCGCAGGTACGCGTCGCCCGAGCCCTTGGGGCGCGGCGGCAACCAGAAGGAGACGACGATCTCACCCTTCCGGAGGGCGAGTTGGCGGGGTCCGAGCATGACGTCCTCCACCGGGATGTCGCGCTTGCCCGTTGGGCCGGCCACGGCGGCGACCGCCCCCGCCGCGATGAGCGCGGGCACGCTGTCGGCCGCAGGCGAGCCGTTGCACAGATTGCCCCCCAAGGTGGCGCGCCCCTGCACCTGGGTGGAGCCGATGAGGTTCGCGGCCTCGATGACCCCCGGCCAGACCTGCTTGAGCCTGGGGTGCTCCTTCAGCTCGGCTCCCGTGACCGCCGCGCCGATGCGCCAGCCGCCCTTCTCCTCGGTGATGGCGCGGGTCTCGGGGATTTTCTTGATGTCGACGATCAGCTCGGGGTCGACGATGTCGGCGCGCATCTGGACCAGGAGATCGGTACCCCCGGCCAGCACCCGCGCGTCGCCCGTCGCTCCTGCGAGCAGGGCAACCACCCGGTCCAACGACTCTGGTGCCTCGTACCGCATGGTTATGGTCTCACCTTCCGCGTGTGTGACTTGCCGCGTGCGTGGCTCGATCTTGCCGTGATCCGACGAAGGCGCTTGCCTCTTTCACGGGCACCGGCCTTGACCAACCGCCCTGGCCAGGGTGCCACTAGATGCAGCATCGATGACGCCTCCACGTCGTGTCAATGGGGCCGGTTCTCGACTATCGTCTGCCTCTGACCTCCGAGCTTGCCGCTCGGCCACGCGCAGCTGGCCGGCCGTCGCACCAGCGCATGAAGATCTCGCGCGAGTCGGGGCAGAAGGGCATCTCGCTCAGCATCCGTTCGAGCTGTTCCAGAGCGACCCACCCGCTCCAGGCAACCTCGCTCTCCTGATGACGCACGAGGCCATCCCACTGCCCCTCGTACACAGCACCCCACGCCTGCGCACCGGGCCCTCGGTACCGGTGCCGGAACAAGAACCGGAGGTCGACGCCCATGACGCCTAGCTCCTCCGCGACCTCCCGCCGCGCACAATCGTCGTAGGATTCCCCCGCGGCACAGACACCGCCTGAGAAGACATCGTACGCACCGGGATGGATGTCCTTGGTGTCCGTGCGACGATGAACCAGCACCTGGCCGGCGGCGTTGCGGAGAAGCACGTACGTACACCGATGCAGCAGGCCGGCCGCGCGCATCTCACGGCGAGTGACGGTCGTCACCACGCGATCGTCATCGTCGACGACGTCCACCAGTTCCTGGCCGGGGTCCATGCTCGGGCGTCCCGATGCGCGCGGCCGGGTCGCTACGCCGGCAGCTTGTCGCCGTCCGGCGGCGCCGCGACCTCGAAGGCGTTGACGACCCCCGACAGGAGCGCGAAGTAGTTCGCCGCCGCGGTCAGCTCGACCAGCCACTGCACGCCGTGCCGGTTCTTGAGTGCGTCGAACGTCGCCTGGTCGCTGCGGTTCGTGCGCATCAGCTGCCAAATGTAGGTGACGATCTCCCGCTCTTCTGCGGGAAGCTTGCCCGGGTCGCCCTTCGCCCGGAGCAGGTCGATGGTCTCCTCGCCCACGCCGTTGCGGCGCGCCGCGGCCACCTGGGCGGCCCACACGTACGCCGCCTCGCGCTCGCGCACGGCGCTCAGGATGGCGACCGAGCGGAGCTTCGGCTCGACGATGCTCTCGTCGCGGAAGTAGGTGACCAGGCCGAGCACCCGCTCCGCCAGCTTCGGGCTGTGAAGCAGCATGCTGAATGGCCCACGCACTCCGCCGAACACTTTCGTGACCGCGTCGACGACGGCGTGGTGCTCGGCGGGCACATCGGACTTACCGGAAATGGGGGTAACGCGCGGCATGATGAGCTCCTTTCCAGAGGCCGTTTGGAGGATCTAGAGACCTTTGTAGGGCTGGCCCCACCGGTCTTCGTACACGATGTCGCTGAGCGGCCCACGTCCCACGGGGCCGAACCGCCCCATGGGGTAGCCGATGGGAAGGATGGCGTAAGAATGGACGCCAGGGGGCAGCCCGAGCGCGGCCTCCGCTTCCTTCTCGTGGAGCAGGTGGCGGGTGGTCAGCGTCGACCCGAGTCCGAGCGCGCGCGCCGCCAGCAGCATGTTCTGCACGGCCGGATAGATGGAGGCGCCGGATCCGCGCGTCGGAGTCGCCGACCCTTCGTCGAGGCACGCGACGATCCACACTGGGGCTTCGTGGAAGTGGTCGGTCAGATGCTCCACGGCCGCGTGCTGCCGCGTGTAGCGCTCGCGGGTGACACCGGGCGGCGGAGGGCTCGCGAGATAGCGCGGCCCGACGACCTCGTCGAAGGCGCGCTTGTAGTAGACCTGCACCTGCTTCTTGATTTTCGGATCCTTGATGACCAGGAATCGCCAGCGCTGCGTGTTCCCGCCATTGGCGGCGCACACGCCGGCGCGCAGGATCTTCCGGATCAGCTCGTCGGGCACCGGGTCTGGCTTCAGCCGCCGCATGGCCCGCGTGGTGTGGATGATTTCGAACAGGTCGATTCCCTCCGCCATGCTGTCCTCCTTGAAGATGGCCAGTCCCTCGGGATTCTCCGGCGTGCGTCGCGGACTCGGCATCGCCTCTGTGAACACTGGCCGCCGCACCGGAGATACTCCGCCGACCGGCATCGCGCCGTCAAGGACGAGCGTCGCGCGGGAACTGACCCCGACCTCTCAGCTCGTGCCGGTTCGAGGCCCGAGCCGATCCATCGGCAAGAACAGCGGGACGCAGTCGGCGCCGCAGGACGACGCGGGATCGGCGGGGAGGCCCGGACGATGGAGCACGGCGCGGGTCGGCGTGAGGAACAGCCGCTGGCCGCCCGGTTCGACGGCGGCGGAACCATCGACGATCAAACTGTAGTCGTGGTCGTTTCGCACCGCGAACAGCAAGGTTACCATCGGCTTCGCCTGTGCGTTGAGCGCGGTCCGCGTCCCGACCTCCGCGGTGAGCCCATCGCCCTCCCAGCGCACGCGCGCGTAGGTCACGTGTGGACAACCGTCCGCCGACACGGTCATCACGTAGGCCCCGGGGCCGCGCTCTCTCACCGCCGTCTCCAGCCTACTCAGTGCCGTCGCCAGCTCGATCATCCCGCTGCCTCCTCCGCGTGATCCCTGGACGATTGTCCCACACGCGCCGCGTCGCCGAGGAGAGCGTTACTGCTTCACGGCGCCGAAGGTGAGGCCGGTGACGATGTGCCGCTGAGCGAGGAGCGCGACGAGGAGCACCGGGAGCGTGATGAGGGTCGCGGCGGCGGCCAGCGTGCCCCAGTTGATCTCCTCGTAGGAGATCATGTTGAACACGGCGATGGGCAAGGTGCGCGTCGCCCGCCCGGCCAGGATCACCGAGAAGAGGAAGTTGTTCCACGAGAACACGAACGACAGGATCGCGGTGGCGACGATGCCCGGCTTCACCAGGGGCAGCGCGATGCGCCAGAACACGCCGAGGTGCGAGCAGCCGTCGATCAGGGCCGCATCCTCCAGATCGGCCGGCACGTCCTCGAAGAACGAGATCATCACCCAGATGATGATGGGCAGACCCACGATGAGGTGGGTGAGGATCAGCGCGCCATAGGTGTCGACCATGCGAAGGCGGCGGAAGAAGATGTACCAGGGGATCAGATAGGCGATCCCGGGAATGATCCGCGCCACCAGGATGACCACGGCCAGTCGCTGCTGACGCCACCGGGCGATGGAGTAGGCCGCCGGCAGCCCCACGGCCAGCCCCAGCACCGTGCACCCCACCGCCACCACCAGGCTGTTCCAGGTGTAGAGAAAGAACGGATACTTGGTGAAGACCTCGCGGTATCCGGCCGTGGTGACGCTGAAGCGGACGAAGCTGGGGGGATAGGCCGTGGCCTCCACCTGGGGCTTGAGCGAGAGCGTGATCATCCAGTAGAAAACGAAGACGGTCGGCAGCATGAAGAGCCCGGCGAGCCCGTAGAAGCCGGCGGTGGAGAGCCGCCGGCGCCAGGCGCCTGCCCTCACCACGTGGCGGATCTCCGCACCCTGATGAGGATCAGCGACGCGCCCATGACGAGGGCGAAGAGGGCCACGGCCATCGACGCGGCGTAACCCATGTTGAAGTACGAGAACGCCTGGTTGAACAGCAAGATGTTAATGGTCTCGGAGGCGTTGGCGGGGCCACCCTGGGTCATGACGAAGATGATGTCGAAGGTCTTCAGCGCGTCGATCGATCGGAACAGGACGGCCACCACGAGGGCCGGCCGCAGCAGCGGCAAGGTGATGTGCCAGAACGCCTGAAGCGGCGAGGCGCCGTCGAGGTGGGCTGCCTCGTAGGGCTCGCGAGGCAGGCTCGCCAGTCCGGCCAGCGCGATGAGCATGATCAAAGGTGTCCACTGCCAGACGTCCACCAGGGCCAGGGCGTAGAGCGCCGTCTGGCTCGAATACGTCCAGCGAAACGGCGACAGGCCAGCGACTGACAATAGATAGTTCGCCACACCCAAGGTCGGGTTGTACATCATCACGAACACCAGCGCGATGGCCGTGGGGGTCGCCACCATGGGCAGGATGGCCAAGGTGCGGAGCAATCCCCGCCCCCAGAACTCGCGGTTGAAGAGCAGAGCCATGGCGAGGCCGAGGAGCGTCTCGGCGGCCACGGCCAGGGCGGTGAAGTAGATGGTCCGCGCCACCGCCTCCCGGAATCGCGTGTCGCCGAAGAAAATCTTGCCGTAGTTCGACAGGCCGATGAAATGCGGGGGGGTCAGGCTGGAGGCGAACCACTCCTGCAGGCTCATCCATCCCGTGTAGACGATCGGATAGACGATGATCACCGCCACGAGCAGGACGGCGGGCGCCGGGAAGAGCCACCGCGCGTGCCGGTGCGCCCAGCCTCCGAGGGACGTCCGCACTCGCGCGCGCTAGCTCTCCGTCCGGTTGAGGAGGTCCTGGAAGTCCTTCTGCGCCTGGGCGAGAACCTGCGCCGCCGGCGCCCCTTCGATTCCCTTCTGGATGGCCACGCCGATGATGTCACGGTATTCGGTGACGCCGACGATCTCGGGCAGTCCCTGGCGGCCGATCTTGAGCGAGGCCTGGTACGCCTGGTACCAATCGGCGGGCATCTTGGGCTTGGCCTTCACCTCGGGGCTGTCCCAGGTCGAGCTCCGGCCCACGCCGACGCCGGACATCAGCTCCCGCACCATGTTCGCCTTGCTCGTGGCCCACTGGGCGAAGAGGTACGCGGCTTCCTTGTTGCGGCTCTGGGCGGAGACCGCCATGCCGGTGATGTAAATCGGCGAAAAATGCCCGCCGGGGCCGGAGGGCAGGACCGCGTACCCGACCTTGCCGACCACCTTGGACTTGTTCGCGTCCTCGAACTGACTCGCGAAGTTGACGCCGTCCATGTAACAGGCAACCTGCCCCTGCATGAAGGCCGCCGAACACTCGTACCAGTTGAAGTTGACCACGCCGGGCGGCCCGTACTGGCGAAGGAGCCGCGTATAGAGGTCGAGCGCCGCGACCTGCTCCTTGCTATCAAGGGCAGCCTTGCCGTCCTTCAGGTACGTCCCGCCCATCGGGAAGAGGATGCTCGGGTACTGCGTGGCGTTCGCGTTCTTGAGGCCGCGGAGCACGATCCCGTAGGTGCCCGGGGGCCCGTGAAGCTTCTGCACCAACGGTTCCAGCTCGGCCAAGGTCTTGGGCGCGGTCACTCCTTTCGAGCCGAACACGTCCTTTCGGTAGAAGAACACGTTGGCGTCGACGAACGCCGCGAGGGCGGAGATGCTCCCGTCCGGTTGGGTTACGCCGGCCCGCGCCCCCGGAGTAAAGTCGTTCCAGTCGAACTCCGGGCTGGTGAGCGTCTGATCCTGGAGGAACTTGTTCAGCGGGTGGTACCAGCCCGCCTTCCAGAAGCGCTTCTTCTCGACGTGGAGCGACGTGAAGAAGGCGTCGATGCCGCCGGCGTTCGCCGTCATTTCGACGGTCAACTTCTGCCGCGCTTGGATCTCGGGCAGGGTTTCCCACTTGACCTTCATGCCCGAGAGCGATTCAAACTCGGGGAGATTCCTCTCCAGCACGTCGATGAAGGGGTGCTTGGTCAGGAGCAGGAAGAGCTCCTTGCCCTGGAAGCGCTTCCAGGTGAAAGTCTGCGCTCGAGCCGGAGTCCAGACGAAGGGGCCGGCGGCGGCGCCCGCGGCCAGCGCGCGCAGGAAGGTGCGACGGGTGAATCGGTCAGCGGCCATCGGTGGCCTCCTCTCAACCAGTTGGCGGCATTGCCTGCAGCACGGGCTTGGAGTCGATCGTATGCGTCGATTCGCGCTTGCGGCGCCCGCCGACCTCGCGGTCGCCGTCTCGGGCGCGGCGATCGTAGGCGTCTTCGAGACCAGCTGTCAAGCCGTAACCCCTTCCTCGGCGGGGACTCGTCACCGAAAACGCTTCCACCGCGATCGATTCCTCCGTCAGGGCGGCTCGGCCAAGATCATGCGGAGCGACCACGTCGGCAAGGGGGTGGGCTATGCTAACGCGTCGGGCCTCGATGGCGAATCCAGTCGGCCTCGACCCGGGAGGGATCCATGAGTGCTCACGCGCTGTACTTGGTCCGGATGGACGTGGCTCACGACCACGAAGCCACCTTCAATGATGTGTATGACCGGGAGCACGTCCCCAACCTCCGGGCCGTGCCAGGGGTCAGGCGGGCCAGCCGCTATCGGCAGCCCTCGCCGACCGAGCCGCGCTACCTCGCCGCCTACGAGCTGGACGGGCCGGGGGTCGTCGACAGCGCGGTGTGGAAGGCGGCTGGCGAGGCTGGACGGTGGCCCGGCGCGGTGCGGCCCCACACGATGAATCGGCATCTGGCCATGTACGAGTGGGTGGGCGGAAACTCGGCGCTCATCGGAAAGACCCGGTACGTGTTCTGGGTCATGATGGACGTGGAGCCTCACCGCGAGGCCCTCTTCAATGAGCTCTACGACAACGAGCACCTGCCGCTACTGCTCAAGCTGCCTGGGTGCGTCAACGCCGTGCGCTACCGCACCGCGGCCGCCGGGGAGCCGCGCTACCTCTGCGCTTACGAAGTCGAGGGCACGGATCTGCCGATGTCGAAGATCTGGAACGACACCTCGGACATCGGCCGCTGGAAGCCGGAGGTGCGGCCGTACACTTCCAACAAGCGCTACATCGTCAGCGAGCGGATCCTCTCGGTCTGAAGGTTTGCACCGCAACTGAGGTCCTGGGGATTCTCGGGACGCCGTTGCCCGACGCGCTGAAGGGCTGAGCCGGCGCGCGGAGGTGGACGATGAGATGGCAAGCGGGACGCCGGAGCGAGAACGTAGAGGATCGCCGCGGGATGGGATCGGCGGTCCGGGTGGGAGGCCTCGGCGGCTTGGGCCTCTTGCTGGTTCTGGGAATCGCGCTCGTCGCCGGCGTCAATCCCCTGGAACTGATTGGTATTCTGGGCGGCGCCCCAACGGAGGCGCCCGCCCCACGGGACCCGGCCGGGCCGAACCCGGGAGGGTCCAGGGCTCCGGGACGCGCGGGCGCCGATCCGCAGGTCGACTTTGTGTCGGTGATCCTGGCTGACACGGAAGATACTTGGGGCGGGATCTTTGCGGCCTCCGGCCGACCTTACGAGGCGCCGCGGCTCGTGCTCTTCACCGGGGCAACCCCGTCCGCGTGCGGGCTGGGACAAGCGGCGATGGGGCCTTTCTACTGCCCCCCGGATCGCCAGGTCTACATCGATCTCGCTTTTTTCCGAGAGCTCGCCCGGCGCTTTGGGGCGCCGGGCGACTTCGCTCAGGCCTACGTCATCGCCCACGAGGTGGGCCACCACGTCCAGAACCTCCTCGGGATCTCCGACCGCGTCCAGGACATGCGGCGGCGGGCGAGCCCGCAGCAAGCCAACGAGATGTCGGTCTTGCTGGAGCTCCAGGCCGACTGCCTCGCCGGGGTGTGGGCACATCATGCCCACCGGCAGCGGAACATCCTTGAGCCAGGGGATGTGGAGGAGGGCTTGCGGGCGGCCGCAGCGATCGGAGACGACGTGATGCAGCGGCGCGCCCAGGGGCACGTGGTGCCGGAGAGCTGGACGCACGGCTCCGCCGCACAGCGCGTGGAGTGGCTGCGACGAGGGCTGACCGCTGGCCGGGTCGATCAGTGTGACACGTTCAAGGCGGCGCGGCGCTGAGGGAGGGAGTGATGCTCAGGAGGTCCGAGCTCTCATCATCGACGGCTTCCCTGGGGCGGCGTAGAGACGTCCTGTGGCTCGCGCGCCTTTCGTGAGCTCGCCTCGGGCGGCAGGGCTCCAGCCCTGCCGCGTCCCGTGGCTCGCACGGCTGGCTCACGGCAGATCGACGATCTCGATCCAGTTCGGGCTCCGGCCCACAGCGTATTCCTTCAGCTTGGTGAGCTTCCCGCTCGCCGGGTCGATCGCGTAGCTCGACAGGCTGTGGGACAGCTGGCCGACCGCGAGCAGGTAACGGCCGGAGGGATCAATGTTGAAACCGCGCGGCTGCTTCTCGGTCGGCACGCTGCCGATGGGCGTGAGCGTACCGTTCGCCGGATCGACCTTGAAGCCGGCCAGGGTGCTCGAGGTGCGCTCCGACCCGTAGAGGAACTTGCCGTCGGGGGTGATGTGCAGATCGGCCGCCGACGGCTTGCCCTGGAAATCAGGCGGCAGCGCGCTGACCACCTGCTTCTCCGTGAGCTTCCCCGTGCCGGCGTCGTAATCGAACACGTAGACTGCCCCGTCGAGCTCACCGATGACGTAGACGAGCTTGCCGTTGGGGTGGAACACGAAATGTCGCGGACCGGCCTTCGCCTTCACCTCGACAGACGGCGGCGTGCCCGGGGCCAGCGAGCCGGTCGCCGCATCGAAGGCGAACACGTTGACGCGGTCGTTCCCCAGCGTCGGTACCAGTACGCGGCGGTTCGCCGCATCGGCGAGGATCGCGTGCGCGTTTTGATAGTTCGGCAACACCTGGTGCGGTGGTTGCACGGTTCCGGGCGGTCCGATCGGGTTCACGGTGACCTTGTGGCCAGGATACGACGCGCCGAGGAGGTAACGGCCCGTGCGGTCGGTGGCGATGTAGGCCATGCTGTCGGCCAGGGAGCCGCTGCCCACGTGCTTGAGCTTGCCGCTTGTCGGGTCGACGGCGAAGCCGGCCGCAATCTTCGGTTCGCCACGCGTCCCCACGTAGAGAAACCGACGGTCGGGGCTCACCGACATCGGCGTGGAGGTGCCGGGCTTCTCGATACCGGGGATCGGCACCTTTTCCACGATCGTGAGGTCGCCGCTCTGCCGGTCGAGCTGGAGCACGTAGATCTCGTTGCTCTCGGCGTTGCCGACATAGACGAAGGTGGCGGCGCGCACCGGCGAGGCCATCAGCGTCCCCGCGACCGAGACGAGCACAGCCAGCACAGCCCAGACCGCAAGGCGACGTCGTCCACGCATGATCTCCTCCGTCTGGTGAGATGGCAGACCTCGACAGGGCTCCCCAAGCCCCCCGCGCTCGTCGCGCCCCAGGGAACCGCGGGCGCTCCTCGACGTATCATTCCGCCCAAGCCACGGCTGCCGTTCAGTTCGGTAGCCAGGCCGCCGCGCGAATTTCCCCGAACTCTCTGGAGATCTTGCGCCAGGACTCACCGACGTCCTCGCTGACGTAGACCTCGCCGAAGAGGGTCCACGCGACGATCCGGCTAGCGTCAGCTGGATGCGTCGCCAGGCCCCACATGGTGGCGTTGGGCCGGCCGGGCAGGGGCAGACTCTGCCACGTCTGCCCGCCATCGTTTGAGCGGACCACGGTCCCTGTCTCCCCGGTGGTCGTCTCGCCGCACCCGGCGAACAGGACGCGAGGATCGTCGGGCTTCACCGCGAGGCCGCGAGCGTACGGCAGCGGCCACTTTTTCTTCACGCCGATCGGCGTCCAGGTCTCGCCCCGATCGGCGCTCCAGAACACCTCTCCGTTCGTGGTCACGAGCACGCGTGGCGGGCTGGTCCGCGCGATGGCCATGTCGTGGACGTCGAGATCGCTCAGCCCATGAACGACGCGCGTCCAGCGGTCGCCGCCGTCGGAGCTCCGGAAGACCCCGTCGATCTCCACGCCGGCCCAGACCGTGCGCCGGTCGTCGGGGTCGACGAGCACGCGGGTGACGAACGGCGTCCCGATCGCGCATTGAGTTGCGACCGCCACATCGAGTCGCTCCCACTGTAATCCGCCGTCGCGCGAACGATAGACCCCGGCCGGCCGCGTCCCCGCGAAGAGCGTGCCGCGGTCGGACGGATCGATGGCCAGCGACCAGATCGTCGGCACGTCCCCAGGGGCGCCAATCCGCTCCCAGGACGCGCCGCCGTCGTGGCTCCCGAACAGTCCGGTGTCTCCGGCAGCCAGGACATCGCGGGGCGTGCCCGGGACGACGACCAGCGCCTGGATCCGGCTATTCAGGGGAAACGGCGCGCGATGACGGACCCACGACTTTCCGGCGTCCGGGCTATGCCACACTCCCCAGCCCGCCGTTCCGAGGTTGAGGCTGTAATCCATCGCCATCCCCCGATCTCTCGTGTCGCTGGCGGCACCCCGGCCTGCGAACAGCAGTACACGAAAGAGCCCGTCGTGGGCAATCCCACTCCCTCTCGGTGCATCTCAGTGAGCGGGTCCATCGCCGCCTGAGGCGAGCCAGCTCTCGGGCGGGTCCCGGGCCGCGCTGTGTCTCACTTGCGCGTGTGGTAACGTGCGCGCCATCATCGGCAACGTCATCGACGGGGAGATGCGATCCAGCGGCCATGCCCACTCGGCAGGCGGCGAGCCACGTCCGTGCTCACCCGATAGTCAGGCGGCGGCGCTGTCGAGCCGGCGCTTGTGGCATGCGGGCGAGAACACGAGGACCCCGCCCCCGCGCACCATTCGATACGGCAGGGCACGCTCCTTGCTCCGGGTCGACGGAATGAGCGCCGATTGGCATCGGATAGCAGCAGACCGGTGAGCCCGTGGCTGAGCTGGTAGACCTGCTCGCGGGACCGGAAGCGCCGAGTGCCAGCGCGGTCGCCGACGCGCGCCGCACTGGCCATAGCCTCGAGCTCGAATCGATCACTCACCGCTTCGGCGCGACCACGGCGGTTGACGACGTCAACCTGCCCATCGAGGCCGGTGAGCTGATGGCATTGCTCGGTCCCAGCGGCTGCGGCAAGACCACGCTCCTGCGCATCATCGGCGGCTTCGTCGTGCCCACGGCGGGGAGTGTGCGCGTGGACGGTCGCTCCATCGATCACCTGCCGGCCAGCCGCCGCGAGATCGGCATCGTTTTCCAGAACTATGCGCTGTTCCCCCACATGACCGTGTATGAGAACGTCGCTTACGGCCTCCGGGCGCGGCACGAGGCCCGCGAGATTGTCCGCGAGCGCGTGGCGCGGATGCTCTCCGTCGTCCAGCTCGAGCCGTTGCGCGATCGCCTGCCGCGCCAGCTCTCCGGTGGCCAGCAGCAGCGCGTCGCCCTCGCCCGCGCGCTGGCGGTAGAGCCGCGCATCCTGCTGCTCGACGAACCATTCGGCGCCCTCGACAAGAATCTCCGGCTGGATATGCAGATCGAGGTCAAGCGCCTGCAGCGCCAGTTCGGGATCACGGCCATCCTGGTCACCCACGACCAGGAAGAAGCGATGAGCCTGGCCGACCGCATCGCCGTCATGAACCGCGGTCGCGTGGAGCAGTTCGCGAGCCCGGTCGACGTGTACGACCGGCCGCGCACCCTCTTCGTCAACAGCTTCGTGGGTACGGCCAACCTGCTCGCCGGCGAGATCGTCGGCCGAAACGCGGGCACGATGACGGTGGCGCTGGAGGCCAGCGCCACCGTCGAGCTTCCGGCCACGCCCGCAATCGGCACTCGCGTCGTGGTCTCGACGCGGCCCGAGAATCTGCGCCTGTACGCCGAGCCGGGGCCCGGGCGCTGGCCCGTCGAGCTGCGCATCCGCATGCCGGTGGGCGCGCAGACGGTGAGCGAGGTCGCCACCCGCGCCGGGGAGTCGCTGAAGATTACAGAGCCGCGCGACCGCCTGGCCCCGCCGGGCGAGGCGAACAGCGCGCTCTTCTGCGGGATCGTTTCCCCAGCAGCCGTGTCCCTCTTCCCCGCCCCGGCCGCCGAGCGGGCGCATTCCTGAGGAGGCTCCAGCATGTGCAGGACCCAGATCTCGCGGCGCGCCGTGCTCACCGCAGGCGCGGCGCTGGCCACAACTACCCTGCTGCCCCGGAACGCCGCGGCCGCCGGTCGTGTCGTCGCGCCCATCTACCCCGGCCCGTGGGAGGAGGCGTACCGCGCCGTGGTCGTACCCGCAGTGAAGAAGAGCGCTGACGTCGACACCGTGCTCACACCGCTGCTCGCCCTCGACCAGATCGCCAAGGTTCGAGCCTCGCGGGCCACCCCGCCATTCGATATCCTGCTCCTCGACCCGGGTCCGGCAGTGGTCGCCATCGAGGACGGCCTGGTCGACAAGTTCGAGCCTTCGCGCCTCAAGAACGCGGCCACACTACCCAAAGCGTTCTACGACGAGTGGGGCGTGGCGGTGGCCGCCCAGATCGTGGGGATCGCTTACAACCCGAAAAAGGTGGACCGGCCCAAGGGATGGAAGGACCTCTTCCAGCCGAAGTACTACGGGAAGGTGGGCATCTCGGGCTTCGGCACGACGTTCGGCACCTCGTCGCTGATCGAGATCTCCAAGCAGTACGGCGGCTCGCTGACCAATGTCGATCCGGCGTTCGACGTGCTCAAGAAGTGGCTTCCCCACGTGGGGGTGATCGCGCAGAATCCGGTGGCCGTCAACACGCTCTTCCAGCAGGGGCAGATGGACGTCACCTACACGAACTTCCAGACGGTGTCGACGCTCAAGGGCCGCGGGGTGGACATCGAGTTCGTGAAGCCCGACAGTGGACCGATCACCTTCTACACCACGATCCACGTCGTCAAGAACGCCGCCAACAAGGACAACGCCTACAAGTACATCGATGCCATCCTGAGCACGGAGGTGCAGGCCGCCCTGCAGAAGCCGCCCTACAGCCTCCTGTCGGTGAACAAGGACGTGCCGCTCCAGCCGGACATGCCGGTCGACCTCGTCAAGTCGCACGACGAGCTGGCGAGTTTTGTCCATCACGACTGGCGCAAAATCAACCCGCACCGGGCAGCCTGGATCGAGCGCTTCAACAAGGAGATCCGACAATAGCAGACGCCGTCGCCGCCACCGGCGGCGAGGTCCGCCGGGCCGGTCCGCCGGGCCGACGCGAGGGGCTGCTCGCCGCGCCCCTCGCGCTGTTCTTCCTGCTGTTCTTCCTGGCCCCGCTGGCGCTCCTGGCGGGCATCAGCTTGCGGCTCACACCGCAGTTCGAGGGGCTGGGCGTCGCGCAGTACGCCAAGTTCGCCGGCGATTCGTTCAACTGGAGTGTGCTCGGCCAAACGCTCCTGCTGGGGGTCAAGACGGTGGTCCTCACCGCGTGCATCGGGGTGCCGCTCGGCCTGCTCTTTCTGGAAGCGCCGCGGCGCCTGCAGCCCGCGCTGCTGTTCATCATCGTGCTGCCGCTCTTGACCAGCGTGGTGGTGCGCACCTTCGCCTGGATCGTCATCCTGGGGCGGGAGGGACTCGTCAACAACGCGCTCATCGGCCTCGGTCTTCTCGCCGCACCGACGCGGCTGCTCCACACGGAGCTCGGACTCGTGGTGGCACTGTCGCAGATCGAGATGCCGCTCATACTCCTGCCCCTGATCAGCGTCATGTCGCGGCTCGATCCGAACCTGAAGGACGCCTCCGCCGCGCTCGGTGCGGGGCGCTGGCGCACGCTTTTTCGGGTGACCCTGCCCCTGAGCCTGCCCGGGCTCCTGGCGGGATGCCTGCTCGTCTTCGCCAGCTCGGTCACCGCCTTCGTGTCGCAGACCATCATCGGCGGCGGCCGCATGGTGCTGATGCCGTTCTACATCTGGCAGCAGGCCACCACGCTCTTCAACTGGCCATTCGCGGCGACCATCTCTGTGGTCCTGCTCGTCTCTGTGCTCGCCGTGGTGGCCACGCTCAACGCCCTCGGCCGCCGCAGCCGCGCGCTCGTGCACGGGTAGAGCGCATGGCGCGGCAATGGAGCGCCGGGGACATCTCCTACCGCCTGGTGCTGGGGCTCTTGAGCGCAATCGCGCTCGTGGTTCTCGTCACTCCGGTGGTCGTGGTGCTCATCACCTCGTTCACCGACTCGCGCGCGCTGCGCTTTCCGCCGCCGGCGCTCTCGCTGCGCTGGTACAAAAGCCTGTTCGACCCCGCCATGTCGGCGCAGATCCACGCGGCGGCCTGGAACAGCGTGGTGGTCGCCACCACCGCGACGGCGATCTCCGTGGTGCTCGGGACCTCGGCTGCCCTCGCCATCGCGGGCCGCCGTACCTGGTGGGCCCAGACCCTGGATGCGCTGTTCATGTCGCCGCTGATCCTGCCCACCCTGGCCTTCGGGCTGGCCGCGCTCATGTTCTTCAGCACGCTGGGGGTGCCGCTGTCGATTCCCCTCATGGTGGTGGGCCACGTAGCGGTCATCGTGCCATTCATCCTGCGCACGACGATCGCCAGCCTCTCCCAGCTCGATCGCGGACTGCTGGACACCTCGGCGAGCCTTGGCGCCGGCGCCTTCTACACGTTCCGCCGAGTCACCCTGCCCGTGATCCGGCCCGGCATCCTGGCCGGTGCCTTCATCGCGTTCATGGCGTCACTCGACAATGTGTCGGTGTCGCTGTTCCTGTCCGGCCCGGAGACCGATGTGCTGCCCATCCGCATGTGGAGCATGCTGGAGAGCACGCTCGATGTCCGGACGGCCGCCGTGTCCGGGGTGCTCATCCTCACCACCGCGCTGCTCGTCGTGATCATGGATCGCGTGGTCGGGCTGACGCGGCGAATCTCCTGACCGTCGACCGCCGCGTCGATGCGCACCGTCGCCCAACCGCTCATCGCCGTGGTTCCCTAGGAGGCCATCGCCATGTCCACTTCAGATCGTCGCGATCTCGTCGGCTACGGCGGCCGTCCTCCTCACCCGCACTGGCCGGGCGAGGCGCGGATCGCCGTCAACTTCGTGATGAACTACGAGGAAGGCTCCGAGTACAACGTGCACGACGACGGTTTCTCGGAAGGCACGCTGACTGAGTCAGGATCCACCAACTACGGGGTCAGGGGCCGCGACCTCGCCGCCGAAGGCATGTTCGAGTACGGCAGCCGTGTGGGCTTCTGGCGCGTCCTGCGCATCTTCCAAGAGCGAGGCCTACCGCTCACCGTCTTCGGCTGCGCCCTCGCCCTCGAGCGCAACCCGGCGGTCGCTGCCGCCGTCCGCGACGCCGGCTTCGACGTCTGCTCGCACGGGTGGCGATGGATCAAGCACTACGATCTCACCGAGGACGAGGAGCGCGAGCACATCCGGAAGGCGGTGGAATCCATGCCGCAGACGGTCGGCGAGCGGCCGCTGGGCTGGTATTGCCGCTACGGACCCAGCGTGAACACGCGGCGCCTCCTCGTCGAGGAGGGTGGCTTTCTCTACGACTCGGACGCCTACAACGACGAACTGCCCTACTGGGTGCGCGTGAACGAGCGCCCTCACCTGGTGGTGCCATACAGCCTCACCGCCAATGATTCCAAGTTTGGCGGCGGTGGCTTCTTCACGGCCGACGACTACTTCACCTTCGTGAAGGATGGGTTCGACGTGCTCTACCGCGAGGGGAAAACGCAGCCCAAGATGATGTCGCTCGGCTTGCACCTGCGGCTCATCGGGCATCCGTCGCGGGCGGCCGGCCTGGAGCGCGCTCTCGACTACATCGCGGGGCACAAGGGCGTGTGGTTCACCCGGCGCATCGACATCGCGAAGCACTGGGTGGCCACGCACCCGGCCCCTGCGCGCTGAGTGTCGTTGCGCCGAGATTGCCCGCAGAATCGCCGGCCAGAGTGAGGTCGGGGAGCCTTCCCGAGACACGCAATCTGGTGAACCTCCGACTCGGGACCTAAGCCCGCTGACGCTCCCGCAGGACGAGGTGGCCGCGGCCGGGGCAGCTCAGGAGGTGGCCGTCGCGGGCGATGATCTCGCCGCGCGACAACGTGAGCCGCGGGACGCCCTGTACCGTGAAGCCGTTGAAGACCTTCACGCTCGGGAAGCCGGCGGCCACCAGCGCGGGCAGTTCCTCCAGCACGGTGTCGCCGGCGTCCGAGAGGATCACGTGGAAGCCGTAGTCCACGTGCGCGCGGCCCCGAGCCTTCGCCTTCCACGTCTCGATCGTCTTCGCGAGGCCATCGCCCGCCTTCTGCCGGGCGTAGTCGCAGATCGTGGTCACGCCGCCACAGGCGGCGGCCGCGGTACCCGACTCGAAATCGTCCGCGGTGCGCGCGCCGCCGAGGTGGAGATCGAGGTGCGTGTGCACGTCGACGCCACCCGGCATGACCACGAGTCCGCGCGCGTCGATCTCCTTTCCGTTCGCGGGCAGACCCTGGTCGATGGTGGCGATGCGCCCGCCCCGGATGCCGAGATCCGCCACGACGGCATCGGTGGCGGTCGCCACGAGGCCGCCGCGGACCACGAGGTCGTAAGACATCGCCTAGCCGCTCACCGGAGGGACGAAGAGGCTCTTGGCGATCATGTCGGGGATGGGATGAAGAGGCTTTTCGCGATCATGCCGGCCTGGTGGCTGTCGAGTGGCTACCTCGACGGCGACCCTGATGGGCCCTCCTCACCGTCATCGTGCAGCAGCAGGGTGACGGAACGCTCGCCAGCGTCACTCCCGACACTTCCGGAAGTTGCCGTCGCGACGGAGCCCCACCGCGCGCGCGGGCGGCGTCGCTACGGACGGAGCCGAGCGAGCAGGGCGGTGAGCGTCACGTCGGCCAGCGAGGTCAGACGCAGGTCGGCGGCGCTGAGATCGAGCCGCGCGGTCAGCGCGTTCGGCACGGCGACGCAGGCCAGGCCGGCGCGCTTGGCCGCGAGCACGCCATTGGGCGAGTCCTCCAAGGCCACCGCATCGGCCGCGCACACGCCGGTGACCTCCAGCACCGCGCGGTACAGCGCGGGATCGGGCTTCACGCGCGGCACGTCCCCGGCGCAGCGGAGGGCATTGAAGTGGTCGAACAGCCCGAGCCGTTCGAGATGGCCCTCCACCCACGCCCGACTGGATGACGAGGCGACCGCAAGCGCGAGCCCCATGGCCCGGGCCTCTTCCAGGCGCTCGACGACGCCGGGGAGCACCCGCTGGTCGGCGATGAGGGCATCGGTCCTCGCCCGGTGCCGTCGGCGGAGCGCTGCCGCGTCGAGGGCGCGGCCCACGCGCTCGGCCAGGTCGACGCACGGATCGAAGGTGTCGGAGGTCCCGATGCACTGCGCCCACGTCTCGAACGGGAGCGCGTGGCCGTGTTCCCCGTAGAGCTCCTGCCAGGCGTCGTACACCGGCACCTCGGTGTCGAGGATGAGGCCGTCGAAGTCGAAGACGATCAGCTTCACGCGAGGGAGAATGGCCTCACGCGGTCGCGGCCTTCAGGTCATCGAGTTGACGGCGGGCGCCGGCGACCATCGACGTCAGGTCCGACGTGAGCATGATGAGATCGAAGCCGCGCTTCACCGCCCCAGCCGCGAACGCCGCGCTCGCACAGTGCATGCACGCCTTGATGCCGTGCTTGTGGGCGGCCTCGCGAATGCGGTCGCACGTGGCCAGATGCAGGGGGTCGGGATTGTCGCCGCGCGGGGCCATGCCCAGCGCAAACGACAGATCGGAGGGGCCGATGTACACGGCGTCGAGCCCCGGTGTGGCGCAGATCGCATCCAGGTTGGCCAGTCCTTCCCTCGTCTCGATCATGGCCATGACGACGATTTCCCCGTTCGCCTGGGCCACATAGTCGGCGCCGCCGTAGTGCACGGCCCGCACCGGTCCGGATGAGCGCATACCCACCGGCGGATAGCGGCACGCCGCCACCGCCTTGGCCGCGTCCTCGGCCGTATTGATCAGGGGCACGATGATGCCATACGCGCCCAGGTCCAGCACCTTCATGATGGTCGCCGGATCGTTCCACGGCACGCGCACGACCGGTACCGTGTCGGTCTGAGAGATCGCCTGCAGCATGGGCCAGACATCGTTCATGTCGGTCAGCCCGTGCTGCATATCGACGCAGAGGGTGTCGAAGCCCTGGCGCGCCATCACCTCCGCCGTGAAGCCGTGGGACACCGAGAGCCAGCCCATCGTGACCCACCGTCCGTCGCGCCACATCTGCTTGATCCTGTTCGGTCGCACTGTCGCACCTCGCGTTGTCGTGTGGCCGGTCGCCCGGCGAGCGCGCGCAGCGTAGCACACAATGACGGAAATCGAGGCCGCGCCACGATGCCCGCCTGCTCCGCCGCACCACTCAGCGGAGACGGCCCTCCATCGGCGCCACGGTCGAGGCCGGTGACGCTGGTGATCATCGCGGGCCGACCGGTGCGGACCCGTCGCTGCGTTACTTGCCTTTGAGTCTGACGTCCTCGTACGGCGAGGAGTACGGGTGACCCGCGATCAGGGTGAGACCGGACTCCGCCACCCGCGGCCCGTACCCGTTGAGAAAAGCCAGCTCCCAGATGGGCGCAAACATCGCCTTGTCGTGGATGAGCTGCTGGATGCGATGGAGCAGCGCCTCGCGCCGTTTCGGATCGTTCTCGCCCGCCTGCTCGCGCACGAGACCTTCGATGTCGGGATAGCTGCCGTAGGTGAAGGTGCCCCCCGCCGCCACGAAGGCGTCGAGGCGCGTGGCGGCGTTTCCCGCCGCCCCGCTCGCCGTCTGGATGATGTTCTTGAGCTTCTTGTCGCGGTTCTGGGCGATGAAGGCCGCCCGCTCCAAGGGGCGCAGCTGCGCGCGGATTCCCACCGCCTTCAGGTAATTGACCACCGCCTCGCCCAGGTTCGCGTACGAAGCGTCGCAGTAGTAGTCACCCGCGTCGAAGCCGTTCGGGTACCCCGCCTCCGCCAGCACTCGCTTCGTCCTGACGGGGTCGTAGGGATGGACCGGCGGCTGCCAGAAGAACTCGAACGTGGACGGGATGATGGTCCCCGTGATCTTGGAGAAACCCAGGGTCTCGGCCGTGTTGATGGCCTGGCGGTCGATGGCATGGTTGGCGGCCTGCCGCACGCGCTTGTCGACCCAAGGCGATTTCGGGTCCGTCCACTGCTCGGGGAAGACGAGCCAGAAGGTGCCGGGAGGATAGTTCGGTTTGAGGGTGAGCCCCGGCGTGCGCTGCAGTTCCTCGGCCAGGGCGCCGCGAATCGAATAGGCGATGTCCACCTCGCCGCGTTTGAGGGCCACCAGCCGCGTCTCCTCCTCGATCACTGATCGAAAGACCAGGCGCTTCACGCTGGGCGTCTTTCGCCAGTACCCCTCGTAGGCCTCGAGCACCAGCTCCACACCCGGGTTGAAGGAGACGAACTTGTACGGCCCCGCCCCGACGGGCGCCTTCTTGAAGCCGTCGTCCCCGACCTTCTCGACGTACTTCTTCGGTACGACCCAGCCGACGCCGGTGGCCGGCGTGCCGAAGAACGTCATGAAGTCGGGCCACGGCTGCTTGAAGCGAAAGCGGATCCGATGCTGATCGACCACGTCGATGCCGGCCGTCCGGGCCTTGAAGGGCCCCGCTCCCGCGCCCCGATAGCGCTCGTAGGAAAACTTGACGTCCTCGGCCGTGACCGGGTCGCCGTTGTGGAACTTCACCCCTTTGCGCAGCGCGAACTCGTAGGTGAGGTTGTCGGGCGAGACGGTCCACGACTCGGCCAGGCTCGGGGCCATGGATTGCCCGGGCATGGACTTCACGAGCGCATCGTGCAGGGCGTAGAGGAACATGAAGGGCGTGATGATGCCCGCGGTCTCCGCCGGGTCGAACCATCCCGGCGCCAGCGAGACATGGACGGCCCAGGTGAGCTGGCCCTCCGGCGCCGCCAGGGCAGGAGAGCTGCTCAAGAGGGCAAGGAGTAGCGCGGGGACGAGGAACCGTCGGACCATAGCCGATCCTCCTCTGCGTCGCGAGCCATCGATCGAGCGAGAGGACGACGAGCGGACAGCGCCGGACGATTATCGGGGAACCCGGTGGATTGTCAATGCGCGATGCGGAACCCGGAGGATCTACCTGTCCCGGAAGTCGGTCAGGCGGGATTCACCCTTCACGCTCACGCTCCTTGACCGCGGCCCGCGTGGCGAAGCAGGATGACGAGGTCAGCCCGACTCCCCATCTCCCATCCGCCGAAAGGAATGCCGATGAACCGACGCCAGCAGATCAAGCTCAGCCCTGACGAGCAAGCGGCCTTCTTGCGAGAGCACCACAAGGCCGCCCTCGCCACCATCGATCAGGACGGATTCCCCCACGTGGTGGGGATGAACTACTTCGTCGAGGACGGGGCCTTCTATATGACCTCGTATGGCAAGGCTCAAAAGGTCGTGAACATCCGGCGCAACCCCAGGGTCGGACTGATGGTCGAGTCCGGACATGCGTACTCCGAGTTGCGGGGAGTGATGGTTCGCGGTCACTGCGAGATCCTCGAAGACCGCGAGGCCGTGGAGGCGGCCTTTGCCTCCATGGCCGAGGCGCGGGGCACCAGGGCCCCGGCGCGCGAAGCGGTGGCCAGCGCTCCGAAGCGGGTGGTCCTCAAGATCGTCCCGCACAAGGTGGTCAGCTGGGATCACCGCAAGCTGGGCGGGAAATACTGACCGCTCGGCGACTAGAGGATCTGTCTGGCGATCAAGGGGTCCGGCACCCGCGGGAGCCGGACGGTGAAGCGCGATCCTTTTCCGAGGCCAGGACTCTCCGCCGTCACCGTCCCTTCGTGCAGCGCCACCAGGTGGTACACGATGGCGAGTCCGAGGCCGAGACCTCCGTGGGCGCGTGCGGAGCTCGTATCGGCCTGTCGGAACGCCTCGAACACGTGAGGGAGGAATTCGGGGCGGATGCCCTGCCCCGTGTCGCTGATCGCGATCTCGACCTGGGCGGCATCGTTCCGCACCCGGACGTCCACGCGGCCGCCGGCCGGCGTGAACTTGATGGCGTTCCCGACAATGTTGCCCAGAATCTGCTGCAGCCGCTCGGTATCGGCCAGCACCGGTCCCGCCCACGGGTCCAGGCTCGATTCGAGGAGGATGCCCTTCTCCGCCGCGACCGGTCGCATGGCGTCGAGCACCGTCTCCATCACGGGGGGAACGTCGATCGGATGTCGGTCGATCGTGAGCTTCCCCTCCACGGAGCGGGAGACATCCAGCAAGTCGTCCACGATCTTCACCAGCATCCTCGTGTTCCGATCGGCGGCGTCGAGACCCCGTTCGACCAGCGCCGGATCATCTCTCTTCGCGCGCAGGACGTGGAGCCATCCCGTGATGGCATTGAGTGGGGTCCGGAGCTCGTGCGAGACCATCGCCAGGAATTCATCCTTCGCGCGGCTCGCCTCCTCGGCCGCTCGCCGCGCGTGCTCCGTGGCCGCGCGAATCTCGCGCTCTTGCTTCAGCAGACGTGCGCGTTCGTCTTCCAGGCGTCGGCGCTCGCTGATGTCGCGGGCAATGGCCGATGCGCCGATCACGTGCCCGGCGGCGTTCCTGATCGGGGAGATCGTGACCGAGACGTTCACCGGCGTCCCGTCCTTTCGCAGCCGCCGGGCTTCGTAGTGGTCGATCCGCTCGCCTCGCCGCAGACGCGCCATGATGCGGGGCAACTCGTCGGGCAACTCGGGGGGAACCAGGAGGCCGATGTGACGCCCCACGACTTCCGCGGCGGTGTAGTGATAGAGCCGCTCGGCGCCCGTGTTCCAGCTCAGGATGATCCCGTCGAGGTTCTTGCCGATGATCGCGTCATCGGACGACTCGACGATCGCGGCCAGGTGGTACGCGGCGATGTCCTCTCGTTCACTCCGAAGCGGATCGCGGTCCGACTGCTCCCTGATCCCTCCTCTCAGGAGACGCCTCAGCATGCCCGCTCACCGGCGGGGGCATGGTAGTGGTGGCGCGCCTTCTCCAGCAGCTCATCGAGCGTCCGGGGGAGGAATTCGCGGGCGGCCAGGAGCGCCGCCTGCGCATCGGGCATGGCCGTCGGCCAGGCGTACTCGGCCAGGAACGCCTGGCGCAGACCGTCGGCGTCGCCGGCGGATCCGAAAACATCCGCGTACGCGCGCTCGACCGCCTGCTCGAGTCGCGCGTAGTCCTCGACCGGGATCAGATCAGAGTGCGCGGTGCAGACCGCCTGGAGGAGCCCGCGGTAGGCGCGATGATCGAACGCGTCCACCGAGTAGCCGCACAGGAGGGACTTCCCCTGCGCGGCGAGCCACTCGTTCCACAGCTCTTCGAGGCGAATCGCCGCGGTCAGGTCCGTCTGCCGGAGTAGATCCACGATCTCACCGAACGCGCGGACGCGCTGGTACCCCGCACGCCTGACCGCATCCGCCGCGCCGCCGATCACGGCGCGAAACCGCTCGGGATCCGGTATGTCGTCGACGAGCAATTGGGCCAAGCACGAGGCGGCATTGAGGACGGTGAGCTGCCCGCGACCCTGAAGCTCGTCGAGATCGAAACGCTGAGCCTCGAGCGGGCCCGTGATCTCCTGCCAGTGGGCCGGGGTGGCGATAATGATGATGGCGTCGCCTGCGCGAAGCCCGGCGCCCGCGAACCCTCCGACCGCGCGGCCGAGGAATCCCGGCTCCGTGCAGAGCTGCCCAACATGTTGGCCGGGCGCCGGAGCAGCGAGAAGCGTCTGCCACGTCGCGGGAGCACCCGGCGGCGTCCCGGAACTCATGGGCTCGTAAGCCCGGAACCGGATTTCACGGGCCTATGGCGGTTGTCATCAGACACCTGGGTCGCGCCCTCCGGTCACGTTAGCAGATCGGATGGGGCGCGACAACATGGCCAGGTCGATCTAGGCGCGCGGACGGTCGCGATCAGCACCTTGACTTGATCTCCTGGGAGGGCGATTCTGCGCGCCACCCTGGCTCGACCCGACCAAGCGCGTCACGGGGCTGATCATGACGCAGATCCTTCCCTTCGCCGACCCTCGCACCTTGAAGGTCTACGGGCAGTTCGAGAGCGGGGTCTACGCTGCGCTGAACGCGGCGTGATCAGCCGCGGGCGCCCAGGAAGATCATCGGCCAGCCCGGCTTCCTCCCTCGGCTTTCCGGGGCGCGTTCAACGCAAGGTCGCCAGAGGCGCAATGCCCAGGTCGGTCGTGCACTCGGCGAACCACTGAAGCACCTCTTTGTGGAGCGGGATCCCCTGAGCCCGGCGGCGCTGGATCTCCTCAGCCTCCGACAGTCCCGGATAGAGGACGCGGTCCTGTCCCGCCACTGGCGTCGCCGTTCTCAGTGTTTTCAGCATCTGGTCCATGGTGTCCTTGAACTGCTCGAGGTCGGTGAAGGCCTCGATGTTGTACGCGGCAAAGTGATTCTTGGACCCGCTCCCGGGCACCAGCATCGTGGGGAGTGCGCCCGCCAGGACCGTCGACAGCACCTCGGCCATGAGGGCGAAGCCGTAGCCCTTGTGGGAGCCCTGCTCTCGTGTCCCGCCCAGTGGGGCCTGGTAAAAGTCATCGCGGTCAAAGATGGGTTTCTCCTCCATGATCGGGGTGCCGTCTTTGTCCGTGACCCAACCAGGCAGCAGCGGCGAGCCGACCCGCATGGCCAACCGGATCTTGTTGCCCGCGATCGCGGAGGTCGCGGCGTCGAAGAGCATCGGTGCCTCGTGGCGCGCGGGGGCCGCCAGGGCGATCGGGTTGGTGCCCAGAAGCGGCTTCGAGGCAAATGTGGGAACCACACTCAGCCCGGCCCCGGTGAAGCAGACTCCCACCATGTCGTGGAGGGCGGCCTGCATGGCGTAATGGCCGATCGCCCCAAAGTGCCCGCTGTTATAGACGGTCACCACGCCGACGCCGACGCTCCTGGCCTTGTCGACGGCCAGGCGCATCGCCTTCGGCCCGACGATGATGCCCAGCCGCCGCTCGGCGTCGATCACCGCCGTGCCGGGCGACTCACGCACCACCCGCCAACCAGGACGAGGATCCAACTTGCCGGCCTTGTAGTCTCGGACGTACGCCCGCAGCATGTTCGACACGCCATGCGTCTCGACCCCGCGGAGGTCCGTCATTGTCAGCACATCGGCGCCTTCCGCGGAATCTTCGGGGCACACGCCCAGCTTCTCGAAGATCTGCGTCACCGTCCGCCGCAGCGCCGCTTCCGAGACGAGGACCTGGTCTTTCGGGGGGACCTTGAAGCGCTCGAGAATCATGTCTCACTCCTCGGGTGGGAATGTTGGTGACGGCCCGATCCTTCCACCGGGGTGCATCGTAGCCGATTTCGTCTGGACTCATCGCCCCGGTGGCCGAGCGCGTCCCGAGCGCGATCCACTCTTGGGTGTCGCGAGCATATGATCGCCAGATGTCGACCTCCCCGCCCTCGGCCCGCGATGCCCGCCTTCCGTGGATGGTGGTCGGCGCGGTGTGGGTCACCCTCTGGCCATCGCCTCCGGCCTTTACTTCTCGTTCCCGATATTCTTCGTGGCGCTCCTGGAGGAGTTCGGCTGGTCTCGGGGGGCCACCGCGGCCGCGTTCTCGCTCTCGTCGATCGTGCAGGGAATGCTCTCGCCCGTGGTGGGAATCCTCGTGGACCGCCTGGGGCCGCGCCGGGTCATGCTCGGCGGGGCGGCCCTGCTCGGTGGGGCGTGTGCCCTGTCGAGTCAGATCGGATCGCTATGGTCGCTGTACACGGTGACGGGGGTGCTGGCCGCGGCTGGGGTCTGTGCGGTGAGCTGGATTCCGAGCGGGGCGTTGATCGCGCGATGGTTCGCCACGCGCCGAAGCAGCATGATGGGCCTGGCCTTCTCGGGCATGGGGGCGGGCGTGCTGGCGATCGGCCCGCTCGCCCAGTGGCTGATCGCCGGATATGGCTGGCGCGCCGCCTACCTCGTCCTTGGCCTCGGCACGCTCGTTGTGCTCGTCCCCCTCATCTGGCTGGGCGTGCGGGAAGCGCCTGGGGTGGCGGCGCCCGGTCTGCGCGACGCGCGCGCCGCTGCGTGGCCATCCGACGGCGCGGGGTGGGAGGTCCGCGAAGCCCTGCGGACACGGGCCTTCTGGGCGCTGTTCTTCGCCTACCTCTGTACGCCGCTGGCCGTCTTCTCGGTGGTCACCCATCAGGTGGCTTTCGCGGTGGACCACGGGTTCCCGCGCCTGTTCGTGGCGAGCGTCTTCGGGCTCACCGGTCTGCTCTCGGTGGTGGGCAGGATCGGTTTCGGCATCGCTGCCGATCGGATCGGGCGCGCCACCTCGGCCACCATCTCCTACGGCTGCACGGCAGTGGGAACGCTCTGCCTGCTTGGACTCGAGGTGTGGCCACATTCGGCGGCGCTCTACGCCTACGCGCTCTTCTTCGGGCTCGGCTTTGGCGCCCGCGGCCCCATCATCACCGCGATCGCCGCCCAGCTCTTCCCCGGCCGGCGCTTCGGGGCCATCTACGGCGTCCTGAGCGTCGGCAACGGCATCGGCGGCGGTGTGGCGCCCTGGTTCAGCGGCGTCGTGCACGATCTGACCGGCAGCTATCGCGTCGCCTTCCTGATCGCGGTCGGCTTCTGCGCGCTGGGGTCGGCGTGCTTCTGGCTCGCCCGCCCACGTCGTCGGACCCCATGATCGGGCACGATGCGGGTTCGCCCAGAACGGCGACGGTCAGGCTTTGATCACCAGCCTCTCGTGGAGCGCGCTGATGATCTCGTCGACCGCCGCGCTCGCCCACACGTCGAAGAAGGGCGAGGCCTGCAGCGCCTGGAACTCACGCGCGGCGCGCTCCTTCGTCTGAACCTCGGTCTCGCCGGGCTGCGCGGCCTGCTGATAGCCACGCATTCGGTCCTTGTGATAGATCGCCGGGTACTCGATGTAGCGGTGGAGTTCTTGGAGGTCCGGCGTGTAGAAGACGGCCACCGGGATCGAGGCCCATTCCCCGCTGTTCTTCCTGTTCATGAACTCGAGCATGAGGTCGTGATTGGCGTCGGGAGCGGCGGCGGGATCGGGGCGTCGCGTCCCCAGGATCTTCGTGCCGTCGCGATTGAAGATGCGCAGCTCCATCCCGCTCGCCTCGGCCAGGCGCGCCAGCATCGGTACGTCGCGGCGGCAATCCGAGGACCAGTCCTCCGAGATGACCAGGATCTTCGCGGGCCCGTGGGGCTGGGCGGCGAGCCATCTGATGGCCGCCGTCTGATGGTCGTCGAGACGCGCCCTCATGTAGCGCTCACGCAGCACGGCGCTGTTGTCCTTGCGTGCGGCACCGAATGATCCGGCGTCGGGGAAGTAGCCACCGAAGGCTTCACGCGCGAGATTCTCGGCACTGCCCGCGTACTTCACGTACTCGTCGAAGGTCATGCCCTTGGCGAACCGTTCGGGGGTGACGACGCTCTTGCTCACGCTCTCCTCCTTTGCAGATGGGGGCCCCGACCTGGCCCCCATGCCCCCAACGCTCGGAAGCGTCCCGGGCAACCCGGGCCGCTCCTCGAATCCTCCCGCGGCTAGAATCCGAGCGGCTCGGTCACCCGCACCCAGCGACCGCCCTTCACCACCGCTAGGAACGACGAGTTCGCTCCCTGGTGCTTGTCTGGACCGAAGCTCACTTCCGGGCCGTTGAAAATGTCGCGATAGCCCCGGATGGACTCCAGCCCCTTCACGAAGCTGTCTAGAGTGAGGTCGGAACCAGCCTTGTCGAGCCCCACCACGGTGAGGTCGGCGGCCACGTGGCCGTACACGGCGCCGATGTTCGGATCGGCCTTGAATCGGTCCTTGTAGCGATCGAACCATGCCTGGGCGGCGGGGCTCAAGGTATCGCGATAGGGCATGTCGGTCAGCCCCATGGCGTAGAGTCCTTCCGTCACTCCGCCCTGGGCGGCCGCCACGAAGAGGTCATAGGTCGCCGCGGAGCCGAGGAAATCGACGTCCGTCCAGCCGATCTTGCGCGCCGTCGCGTAGGGCACGATGGAGTCGCGCACGATGGTGCCGAGCGCGACCAGATCGCAGCCGGCCCCTTTGAGCTTGGTGATCTGCGCGGTGAAATCCTGGTCGGTGGGCTTGTGGGTGACGGTCTCCACGACCTTGATCTTCAGCTTCTCGGCCTGCTGCTGCACGCCGTCCAGCACTTCCTTGCCGAAGTCGGTGTCCTGATACATGGCGCAGAGCGCCTTCTTGCCCTTCTTGGCCACGAAGTACTGGATGCCCGCGCGGATCTGGTCGACGTAGGAGGCGGCCCCGTAGAATTTCAGCTTGTTGAACGGTTCGTACATCGAGCGCGCGGCCGAAAGCGGGAACAGGTTCGGAACCCCCGCCTCGAACTGGTCCTTGAAGAGGGCGTTGTTCATGGGGGTACCCAGCGGCGCCACCATCGCGAAGATGCGATCGCGGTTGATCAGCTTGGTGCCCGCCTGCACGGCGCGCGGCACCTGGTACTGCGTGTCCTCGACGATCAGCTTGATCTTGCGGCCGTGGATACCGCCCTTGTCGTTCACCTCGTCGAACCGCATCCTCACCGCGTTCGAGGACGACACGCCGTAGGTGGCGGCCGGCCCCGAGAGATCCGTGTGCATGCCGAGCACGATCTCCGTCTTGGTGATGCCTCGCGCCTCCTTCTGGGCCATCGCCGCGCCGGCCAGCGCCACCGCGCCCGCCAGCACGCCCACTGCCAGAGCCTTCTTCATGGACTCACTCCTTTCGCCGTGACCGCCGCCTCGGGCGGCAACCGTCAGGCCTCTTCGTACATGCCGTCGATGAGATCCTTGTACTTGCGGTTCACCAAGCGGCGCTTCAACTTCATGGTAGGGGTGATCTCCTCATCCTCGGGGGTAAGGATCTGCTCGATGAGGCGAAACTTCTTGATAGTCTCCACCCGGGCCAGCTGCCGGTTCACCCGCTCGATCTCGCTCCAGATGAGATCCTGCACCTCCCGGGCGCGGCAGAGCGAGGCGAAGTTCGTGAACGGCACGTTGCGCTCCTGGGCGAACTGCGCCACGGTCTCGTGGTCGATCATGACCAGGCAGGAGAGGAACTTGCGCTGGTCGCCGATGACCACTGCGTCCGAGATGAAGGGCGAAAATTTGAGCTCGTTCTCGATCGCCGACGGGGTGACGTTCTTGCCGCCGGCGGTGATGATGATGTCCTTCATGCGGTCGGTGATCCGGACGAAGCCGTCCTCGTCGATGACGCCGACGTCGCCCGTGTGCAGCCAGCCATCGACCACCGTCTCTGCGGTCTTCTCGGGATTTCGATAGTAGCCGAGGAAGACATGCGGCCCTTTCAGCAAGATCTCGCCTTCGGGGGAGGTCTTCACCTCGGTACCGGGCCGCGCCACCCCCACCGTGCCCAGCTTCATGCGATGGGGAGGCATCGCGGTGGCGAGTCCGCTGTTCTCGGTCTGCCCGTACACCTCGCGCAGATCGATGCCCAGGGCCAGGTACCACTTGATCAGCTCGGGGGCGATGGGGGCCGCTCCGGTGGCGGCGGCGCGGGCGCGATGCAGTCCCATGGAGCGGCGGATGTTGTCGAGCACGAGGAAGTCGGCCACCCGGTTGAGGAGGCGAAGGGCCACCGTCGGCCGCCGGCCCTCGATCCGACGCTCCGCCATCCGCGTGCCGACGCCGATGGCCCAGCCATAGGCCAGCGTGCCGGCCAGGGTCGCCTCTCGCATGCGGAGGGCCACCGCCGAGTAGAACTTCTCCCAGATGCGCGGCACCGCGAAGAACACCGCGGGCGCCACTTCCCGGATGTTGTCCGGCACCGTGTCGATGCTCTCCGCGAAGTTCACGGTGGCCCCCGAGCTGAGCGGGTAGAACACGGTGAAAGTCCGTTCCGCCACGTGGCTCAGCGGCAAGAAGGAGAGCTGCTGATCACCCTCCCGCGGCGCGGTGAGGAAATCGGAGTAGCCGAGCTGGAACAGGATGTTGCGGTGGCTCAGCATGGCCCCCTTGGGCGGTCCGGTGGTGCCCGAGGTGTACACGAGGATGGCGAGGTCGCAGGGCTGGGCGATCTCCACCAAGCGGTCATAGGCATCCGGGTGATCGCGGTCGTAGCGCGCGCCCAGCTCCAGGAGTGCCTCGAACGACGTCACCTGGTCGTCGTGAAAGCCGTGCAGTCCTTCTGTGTCGAAGACGACGATCTTGGCGAGCTGCGGGCAGCGCGCGCGGACCGCCAGGATCTTGTCGAGCTGCTCCTCGTTCTCGGCGAAGAAGAAGCGGGTGCCGCTGTCGTTGACGATGTACTCCACCTGGGCCGGCGAATCGGTCGTGTAGATCCCGTTGCTGACGCCCCCCACCGACATGATGCCGAGGTCGGTATACAGCCACTCCGGGCAGTGGTCAGCGATGACCGACACGACGTCGTTCGGGCGCAGGCCGAGGGCGACCAGGCCCAGCCCGGTCTGCCTTGCCTTCTCACCGTATTCTCGCCAGCTGATGGACCGCCAGATCCCGAGATGCTTCTCACGCATGGCGGTCTGGTTGCTGCGCGCGCGGACGACGTGGCGAAAGAGCCGTGGCAAGGTGTCCTGCCCGTGCACCGTGAATCCGCGGTCGTCGGAGGCGGCGACGGGTGCCTGCATAGTCACGCTCATCGCTTCATCCTCGCGGGCTCGTGGCTCATCGCCACGTCTTTTTTCGCTTCCAGCGCCGGACACCGCGGACGCTCGATTCCTTCACCCCCAGATAGAATTCCTTGATGTCCTCTTTTTCGAGGAGCCGGGCGCAGGAGTCTTCCATCACGATGCGGCCCACCTCGAGCACGTACCCGTAGTCCGCGGTCTGGAGCGCGATGTGTGCGTTCTGCTCGACGAGGAGCACGGTCACGCCCTGCTCCCGGTTGATGCGGACGATGATCTCGAAGATGTCCTTCACGAGCTTGGGCGCCAGCCCCAGGGACGGCTCGTCCAGCAACATCATCTTCGGACGCGACATGAGGCCCCGGCTGATGGCCAGCATCTGCTGCTCCCCCCCGGAGAGCTCGCCCGCGCGCTGGTCGGCGCGGAATTGCAAGATGGGGAAGTAGTCGTACACCATGGCCAGGTCTCGGGCAATGCCCTCCGCGTCCTTGCGCGTGTACGCCCCCATCCGAAGATTCTCCCGGACCGAGAGGAAGGGGAACACCTCTCGGCCCTCGGGCACCAAGCTGATCCCGAGCCGCATCACCTTGTCCGGGTCCCTCCCCTGGATCTCCCGACCTTCAAAACGCACGGCGCCCTTCTGAGGGTCCATCACGCCCGACACGGTCTTCAGAATCGTCGTCTTTCCGGCGCCATTGGCGCCCAGGATGGTGACGATCGAGCCACGCTCCACCGTGAAGCTGACCCCCCGGATGGCCATGATCGGCCCGTAATAGGTCTCGATGTTGTTCACCTCGAGGAGCACGTCGGCCATGCTCAGACCCCCAGATATGCCTTGACCACCTCGGGATGGTCCTGGACCTCCCGGGCGGTGCCCAGCGCGATGGGCCGGCCGTAGTTCAGCGCCAGGACGCGGTCGGAGACGGCGGTCACCAAGCTCATGTCGTGCTCGACCATGAGCACGGTGATGCCGAGCAGGCTCCGGATATCCTCGATCCAGAACGCCATGTCGGCCGTCTCCTCGACGCTGAGCCCCGAGGAGGGCTCGTCGAGGAGGAGCAGCTTGGGCTCGGCGCAGAGGGCGCGGCCCATCTCCACCACCTTGCGCACGCCGTACGGAAGATTGACCACCAGGCTGTCGCGATACGGCATGAGGTCGAGGAAGTCGATGATCTTCTCGACCGCCTCGCGGTGCTCGAGTTCCAACCGGCGCACGCGGGGCAAGAACAAGAGCTCCTCAGCGAACCGCGAACGCTTGTGGGCGTGGCGGCCGAGAAGCAGGTTCTGCAGCACGGTGGCGTGCTCGAACAGCTCGATGTTCTGGAACGTCCGGGCGATGCCGCGGCAAGCGATCTGGTGGGGCGGCACCCGCGTGATGTCCTCCCCGCAGAAGCTCAGTCGGCCCTGGCTCGGATCGTAGAGCCGCGACACGAGATTGAAGATGGTCGTCTTGCCGGCGGCGTTGGGCCCGATGATGGTGAACACCTCGCCGGCCGTCATCTCGAAGCTCACGCCGTCGAGGGCCCGGATGCCGCCGAAGTTGATGACGAGATTCTCCGCCGCGAAGAACGTCACCGCAGCCGCTCCGACCGCATGTACGCCTTCTGGCGCTTGAAGGTGGCCCGCTTGTAGAGCGGGAACAGCGAGAAGTAGAGCTTGATCTTGGTCCAGCGCCCATAGATGCCGAGGGGCTCGAAGAGGATGAACAGCACGAGGATCAGCCCAAAGATGCCGGGCTCGAGCCCCGGCTGCTTGACCAGATGGTCGACGCCGAGGAAGGCCGCCCGGCCCGCATCCTGACCCAAGACGCCGGCCATCTGGCTTACCCACCCCGGCAGCGCGTCCCGCGCCTGCGCGATCGCGACCGGCAGGAACGCCACGAAGATGGCGCCGAAGACGGCGCCGTGCAGGCTGCCGAGACCGCCCACCACGACCATCAACAAGAACTGAATCGAGAGCAAGACGCTGAAGATGTCAGGGGCGAGGAACCCGATCTTGTGTGCGAAGAGCGCGCCGGCGGCGCCCATGAGGGCCGCGGAGTAGGCGAAAGCTAGCGTCTTGTACACGGGGAGGCTGACCCCCATCGACTGCGCGGCGATCTCGCTGTCGCGGATGGCCACCCAGGCACGCCCGGTCGGCGTCCGCAGAAGGTTAGCGGTGAGCCACAGGCCGCCCGCCAGGAAGGCCAAGCACAGGAAGTAGAAGGCGGCGTCACCGGCGAAGGAGACGCCGAAGATCACCGGTTTGTCCACCGCCTTGCCCTTCAGGCCACCGGTGACGTGCTCCCACCGCGTGAAGACCTCCTGGATGATCACCGCGAAGGCGAGCGTGGCGATGGTGAGGTAGACGCCGGTCATGCGCAGGGCGGGCAATCCGACGACCACGCCTGCCGCCGCGGTCAGCGCCGTGGCCAGCGCCAGGGCGACGATCCAGGGCAGGCCGACGTTCTGGGCCAAGTACACGTGCGCGTAGGCGCCGATGCCGAGGAAGGCGGCGTGGCCCAGGCTCACCAGGCCCGTGTAGCCGGCCAGCACCATGAGCGACAGGCCGCAGAGCCCGTAGATGAAGACGAGCCCGATATCGACGAGGTACTCGGGCACCAGACGCGGCGCGATCAGAAGGCCCACGAGGAGGATGGCATAGGCGTTGCGCTGGAC
>JBKPAK010000189.1:0-75452 GCA_046726415.1 Candidatus Methylomirabilota bacterium | reverse complement strand
GGGGGGGCCCCCGGGGGGGCCGGGGCCCCCGGCGGGGGGGGGGGGGGGGGGGCCCATCACTGGCCCCCCCACCTCAATAGCCGGCTGCGCTAGACTCGGAGGAACCATCATGCCGATCGATACGCGGCACCCGCGCGAGATCCGTCGAGACATCCGAGGCGGAACGCTCACCGGAACCACCGCTGGCCTGGGCCAGGGCTACGTGCAGGCCAACCTGGCCGTGCTTCCGCGCGATCACGCCTACGACTTCCTGCTCTTCTGTCAGCGCAATCCGCGGCCCTGCCCGCTGATTGAGGTGACGGATGTCGGCTCTCCGGAGCCCGCGGGGGTGGCGGTCGGCGCGGACCTCCGGACGGACATCCCCCGCTATCGCATCTACAAAGACGGGGCACTGGCCGATGAAGTCACAGACGCCACGCCGTACTGGCGCGACGATCTGGTGGCCTTCCTCCTCGGCTGTTCGTTCACCTTCGAGTGGGCCCTCATGGAGGCCGGCATTCGCCTCTGGCACGTGGAGACGGGAAAGAACGTGGCGATGTGGCAGACTTCGATCGCGTGCCGACCCGCCGGTGTTTTCCACGGTCCCATGGTGGTGTCGATGCGGCCCATCCCCGCGGCTCAGCTGGCCAAGGCGGTCACGGCCAGCGCCCGGTTTCCGGGAGCGCACGGAGCACCGATCCACGTCGGCGATCCAGCGGCCATCGGGATCAAAGACCTCGCGCGCCCGGACTGGGGAGATCCCCAGCCCTTCGCCCCGGATGACATTCCCGTCTTCTGGGCGTGCGGGGTGACACCCCAGGCCGTCGCCCTGGCCTCGAGGCCCCCGTTCATGATCACCCACAGCCCGGGGCACATGTTCATCACTGATATCCCCAACGCCGCGCTCGCCGCGCTGTGAGCGCGCCCACGACGGCGGCGCGTCCGTCGATCTTTGCCGCTGGCGATCGCGCGCTGTGCGTGGAGTTGGGGGACGCGATCACCGTCGAGATCAACTTGCGAGTCCGCGCTCTCGAGCTGCTCATCCAGCAGAAGGGAGTGCCGGGCGTGGTGGAGATGGTCCCGACCTTCCGATCGCTTCTCGTCTACTACGATCCCCTGGTGACCGCATACGACGCCCTGGTCGAGGCGATCGAAGAACTGAGTCCACAGACGGGGAGCATGGCGCTGCCGCCCGCGCGCCACGTCGAGTTGCCGTGCTGCTACGATCCGGAGCTCGGACTCGATCTGGAAGCGGCGGCGGGGCGGCTGGGTCTGTCGAGGGAAGAGGTGGTTGGCCTTCACGCGCAGCCGACCTACCACCTGTACTTCATCGGGTTCACGCCGGGACTGCCGTACATGACGGGCATGCCGGAGCGCCTGCACCTGCCGCGCCTCGAGACGCCACGCACGAAAGTTCCCGCCGGAAGTGTGGGGATCGGGGGGATCCAATGCTGCATCTACTCGGTCGAGAGTCCCGGAGGCTACTGGATCCTCGGCCGCACTCCGCTGCGGCTCTACGATCCGGAGGGACCAGAGCCGATCCTGCTGCGGGCGGGTGATCGGGTGCGCTTTCGCCCCATCGATCGCGTGGAGTTCGAGGCCATCGCCGCCGACGTCGCTCGACGCGCGTACGAGCCGACGATTTGGTGAACGTGGCCAGAGCCGGCTTCACCGTGCTGGACCCGGGGCCCCAGACGACGATCCAGGACCTCGGCCGGGCCGGACACCTTCGCTCGGGAATTCCTCCATCCGGCCCCGTGGACCGCCTGTCGTTCGTCATGGCGAACCGCCTCGTCGGCAACCCCGATGGCCGCGCCGGTCTCGAGTGCACGGTAATGGGGCCACGCTTCGAAGTGACGGCGGCGGGGGCCATCGCGGTGACGGGTGCCGAGATGCCGGTGTCGCTGAGCGGACGCGACGTGCCGTTGTGGACGACCCTTCCCGTGCGGCCGGGCGACGTGGTGCGCGTGGGTTCCGCCCGCGCGGGCGTACGCGGCTACATCGCGTTCGCGGGTGGCATCGACGTTCCCGTGGTGCTGGGATCGCGCTCGACGTATCTGCGCGGCCGGCTCGGCGGGTTGGAAGGGCGCGCCCTGCGCAAAGGGGACTGTCTGCGCCTGAGCCCCGCGCCCATGCCGGTCGTGCGCTCGGTGACGCGGCCGCCGGTCGTTTTCGAGGAGGAGCCGACCTTGCGGGTGGTGCTGGGTCCCCAGGCCCATCGATTCACGGATGCCGGCATTGCTGCGCTGCTCGGCCACCCCTACGCAATGCTCCCCCAGTCGGACCGCATGGGCGCGCGCCTGGCTGGCCCGCGCATCGAGCATCGGAACGGGCACGACATCCTGTCCGACGGCATTGCCCTAGGCAGCATCCAGGTACCTGGAGATGGCCATCCCATCGCCCTGCTCGTCGACCGTCAGTCGACGGGTGGCTACCCCAAGGTCGCCACGATTTGCTCGTTCGACATCGATCGGTTCGGGCAGGTGAAGCCGGGCCAGCGCGTGCGCTTCGCTGCCGTCTCCGTGATCGAAGCCCACGCCATCCTGCGTGAGGCGGAGGCGGCGCTCGCCCGCGTTCTGGTCTAGGCTACGAGGAGGCTCCGATGAGCATGGATCGGGAAGTCAACGAATATGTGGCCAAGACGGCGCGCTCCCGCGCGCTGTTCGAGGAGGCGCTTCTCGCCATGCCGGGCGGCAACAGCCGCACTACCACGTTCTTCGATCCGTACCCGTTCTATCTCCAGCGCGGGCACGGCGCCCACGTCTGGGACGCCGACGGCAACGATCGCGTCGATTTCAACGGGAACTACACGAGCCTGATTCTCGGTCACGCCCCGCCCACCGTCGTACAGGCCGTCCAACGGACAGCGGAAGCCGGCCTCTCCTTCCCGGGGCCGACGGAATACGAGATCAAGCTGGCCGAGACCCTCACCCGGCGCATTCCGTCATTGGAGCGCGTGCGCTTCACCAACTCCGGAACGGAAGCGACCATGAACGCCGTGCGGCTGGCTCGCGCCTTCACGGGGCGGTCGAAGATCGCCAAGTTCGAGGGCGCCTTTCATGGCACGCACGACTGGGTGATGGTGAGCGTCACGCCCGATCCCAAAACGGCCGGCGGCCGGCGCCATCCTAAGCCGGTCCCGTGGTCGGCGGGCCTTCCCCCCGCCATCCTCAAGAACGTGGTGGTCCTCCCCTGGAATGACGGTGAGGCGTGCCAAGCCATCCTCGATCGCGAGGGCGCGAACGTGGCCGCCGTCATCGTCGATCCCCTGCTCGCCAACGCCGGGATGATTCCGCCGGCCGAAGACTTCCTGCCCCGGCTGAGGGCGGTGACCGACCGGCTCGGCATCCTCCTGATCTTCGACGAGGTGATCAGCTTCCGGATCGCCCCGGGCGGGGCGCAGGAGCGCTTCGGAATTCGTCCCGATCTCACGACCTTGGGCAAGATCATCGGAGGCGGGCTTCCGGTTGGGGCCTTCGGCGGCCGCGCCGACGTGATGAGCTACTACGATCCCCGCGGTGGGAATCCGCGCATCAGCCAGGGCGGGACGTTCAACGCCAACCCGCTCACCATGGTCGCGGGACTGGCCACCCTCGAGGCCCTCACCCCGGAGGCGTACGGTCGGCTGGACGCGCTCGGCGATCGGCTGCGCAGTGGCATCGCACGGCTGTTGACGGCCACGCGGCGCAAGGGACAGGTGACGGGAGCCGGATCGCTCTTCTGGCTGCACTGGACCACGAGTCCGCTGACCGACTATCGCTCGACGCGGCCGAAGGACCCGACCCTCTCGACCCAGATCTTCGTGGGACTGCTCAACGAGGGGATCGTGCTCACCCAGCGGGGGTTGGGCGCATGCTCGCTGGCCATGACCGACGACGAAACCGACCGGCTCATCAACGCGCTGGCTCGTGTGCTGGCGCGTCTCTGAGGAGTGACGACCATGGCGGAAACCGAGTTCATCGACCTCAACTGCGATATGGGCGAAAGTTACGGCCGCTGGACACTCGGCGCGGACGCAGAAATCATGCCGTACATCACCTCGGCCAACGTGGCCTGTGGCTACCACGGTGGCGATCCTCACGTCATGCGCCAGACCGTGGCCCGGGCCCTCCAGCACGGGGTGGCCATCGGATCCCATCCAGGGCTCCCCGACCTCATGGGGTTCGGGCGCAGGGTCATGGATGTGACGCCGCAAGAGGTGAAGGACTACCTCTGCTACCAGACGGGGGCTTTGCGGGAGTTCGCCCGTGTGGAGGGCAGCGAGCTGCAGCACATGAAACCGCACGGCATTCTCTACAACATGATGGAGCGCGACGAGGCCCTCGCCGCGGCCGCGGGGGAAGCCGTGCTGGAGTCGGGTGGGAAGAACTTCATCCTCATGGCGATGGCCACGGGCAAGTACGACCGCACCTGTCGCAAGATGGGCGTGCGCGTCTGTTCCGAGGGCTTTGCCGACCGCGCGTACGATGTCGAGTGCCGGCTCGTTTCCCGCAAGATCCCGGGGTCCCTCATCACCGATCCGCAGCGGGCGGCCGAGCAGGCCGTGCGCATGGCCACGGAGGGCAAAGTCCGCACGATCGACGGGGTGGAGATCGACATCGCGGTGCAGTCGATCTGCTGCCACGGTGACACCCCGGGGGCTCCGCAGATCGTGCGAGCGGTGCGCGAGGCGCTGGAGCAGGCCGGCTGCCGCGTGAAACCGTTGCGCGACTGGTTGCCCGCCGCCTGAAAGGGCCGGCGTGATGCGTTGGCGGGGGGGCATTCGGGAAATCGTTGAACGCCATGGCCTCCCCCGGGCGCTCCGAGCGCGGGGGGTGTGGGAGGTCATATCGGGCTCTCCCACGTCACGGTGACGGAGTCGGTGTTGAAGCGGACACCGCTTTATGCGAGGCACGTGAAAGCGGGTGCGCGCATGGTCCCCTTCGGGGGATGGGACATGCCCGTTCAGTACACCGGCATCATCGAGGAGCACCGCGCCACGCGGGCGGCGGTAGGGCTCTTCGACGTGAGCCACATGGGCGAGTTCGAAGTCGAGGGTCCCCACGCGCTGGCGGCGCTTCAGATGCTCACGACGAACGACGTCGCCGCCCTCGCCGAGGGACAGGTCCAATACTCAGTCCTCTGCCAGCCCGACGGCGGCATCGTCGACGATCTGACGGTCTATCGCCTAGCCGCGAACCGCTTCATGATGACCGTCAACGCGAGCAACATCGAGACGGACTGGGGGTGGATGACCACACACGGGGGCGGCGCCCGCTGGCGCGACATCTCGGCGGAGACCGCGCTCATCGCCGTGCAGGGCCCTTCCGCGGAGGCCCTCGTCGGCCGCCTCGCCGATTGCGACGTGGCCGGCATTGGCTACTACCGCTTCAGGCGCGGACACGTGGCTGGCGTGCCGGGTCTCATCTCGAGGACGGGCTACACCGGGGAAGACGGCTTCGAGTTGTACATCTCGGCGCAGGACGCCGAGCGCCTGTGGGCGGCGCTCATGTCCGAGGGGGCGCCCGACGGAGCCGCCATGGTGGGGCTGGGGGCCCGCGACACCCTTCGCCTCGAAATGAAGTATGCCCTCTATGGCAACGACATCGATCAGACCACGAACCCTCTCGAAGCCGGTCTCGGATGGGTTGTGAAGCCTTCCAAAGGGGAGTTCATCGGACGCGCAGCGCTGGAACGGGTCCGGGCGGAGGGACCGGCGCGCAAGCTCGTGGGCTTGGAGATGACCGAGCGCGCGGTGGCTCGCCACGGCTATCCCGTCATGAAGGACGGCGCGGCCGTCGGCGTGGTCACCTCGGGTTCCTACGGCCCATCAGTGGACAAATACATCGCGATGGCTTACGTGCCGGCCGCCCAGGCGGCGGTCGGGATGGAGCTGGGCGTGGAAATCCGCGGCCAGGTCAAGGGCGCGCGAGTCGTCCGCACGCCATTCTATCCGCCCCGCGTCAAGCGATGACGCGGCACGCGCCATTCCGCCCGCGCAAGAGCATTGGGATCGATGATTCGCGCGGGCCCACGCGGTCCGTACCCACGGGCGCGAGACGGGCGAGGCGCGATTCGCGTCCGCCCAAGGGAGAGATCATGATCGAGAATGAATCGGTGGGGCGTAGGCAGCTCGCCGCGTTGAGAGCAGGCCACCCACGGGTCGAGCCAGGCGCCGCGCCGTCGCTACAATAGACCCTATGGCCAACGTACCTCCGGACCTCATGTACACCAAAGAGCACGAGTGGGCAAAGGTCGAGGGCGACCGCGTTCGCATCGGCATTACTGCCTATGCCCAGGAGCAGCTCGGTGACGTCGTGTTCGTCGAGTTGCCCAAGGTGGGAGGCACCGTCACCCAGCACAAGGGCTTCGGGGTCGTCGAGTCCGTCAAGGCCGTGTCTGATCTTTTCGCGCCGCTGTCGGGGAAGATCGCAGAGGTCAACGCTGAGCTGCCGAACCGCCCCGAGCTGGTGAACCAGGATCCGTACGGGCAGGGTTGGATGATCGTCATCGCGCCGTCCGATCCGGCCGAGCGGGCGAATCTGCTGACGGCCGCCCAGTACGAGGCGATCATCGCGCAGGGCGGGCACTAACCCATGCGGTACATCCCCAACACTCGGGACGAACAGCGGGCGATGCTCGACGTCATCGGCGCCGGCTCCCTCGATGATCTGCTGGTTGGCGTCCCGCCCAAGGCGCGGCTGGCCCGACCGCTGGGCATCGGCCCGGCGATCGCCGAGAGCGATCTCGTGCAGCACCTCCGCGAGCTGGCCGCGCAGAACGCCGACGCGGACGCCTACACCTCGTTCCTGGGGGCCGGCGCCTACGATCACCACATTCCGAGTCCCATCAATCACCTGATCTCCCGCGGCGAGTTCTTCACCGCCTACACACCCTACCAGCCAGAGGCCAGCCAGGGGACGCTGCGCACGATCTTCGAATATCAGTCGATGATCGCCGAGCTGAGCGGCATGGACGTGGCCAATGCGTCGATCTACGACGGCGCGTCATCGCTCGGCGAGGCGGCCCTGATGGCCCACGCGGTCACCTCGCGGCCGGAGATCGTGCTGGCGGGCGGTGTCCATCCGCTCCACCGGCGCGTCGTCGCGACCTACTGCGCCGGTCCCGGCCTGCGCCTGCGCGATGCCGCCGCGCCGAACGGTACCCTGGACCTCGACCAGTTGCGGAAGCTCGCCGGGCACGAGACCGCCGCCCTCGTGCTGCAGTCGCCAAACTTCTACGGCTGCCTCGAGGATATCCGGGCAGCGGCGGAGATCGCCCACGCCGCCGGGGCCCTGCTGGTGGTGTCCGCAGATCCCGTCAATCTCGGAGTCCTGGAGGCGCCAGGCCGGCTTGGCGCGGACATCTACGTGGGCGAGGGCCAAGGCCTCGGCGTGCCGCTGTCGTTCGGGGGGCCCTATCTCGGGGTCTTCGCCGCCAAGCAGGAGCTCGTGCGCCGCATGCCGGGTCGGTTGGTGGGGGCCACTGTCGACGTCGACGGTGAGCGCGGCTTCGTGCTGACCCTCCAGACCCGCGAGCAGCACATCCGCCGGGCCAAAGCGACGTCCAACATCTGCACCAACGTGGCCCTGTGTGCGCTCATGGCCACGATCTACCTGTCGCTCCTGGGCAAGCAGGGGCTGGTGAAGGTGGGAGAGCTGTCGACGGCCAAAGCCCACTATGCGGCCGAGCGATTGAGCCAGATCGCGGGCGTGTCGCTCCGCTTTCGCGCCCCGTTCTTCAAGGAATTCGCCCTCGCTCTGCCGAAGCCGCCCGAGCGAGTGGTGGCGCGGCTGATGCGGGAGCGCATTTTGGCGGGCGTGCCGATGAAGGCCTTCGATCGACGCCTGAAAGATTGCCTGCTCGTCGCCGTCACCGAGAAGCGGACGCGCGAGGAAATCGACCGGTTCGCGGCCGCACTGGCCAAGGCGGTGGGCGCATGAGCCGGACGGCCGCCCCGCCGTACGATCAGCTCATCTTTGAGCTGTCCTCGCCCGGCCGCGTCGGATACTCGCTGCCCGAATCGGACGTGCCCGGTGATCCGCGCGCCGCGCTGCCGGTGTCCTACCTCCGCCCCGAGCCGCCCGCGCTTCCCGAGGTGTCCGAGTTCGATGTCGTGCGACACTACTCGCGCCTGTCGCGCCTCAACTATGGGCTCGACACGCACTTCTATCCCCTCGGCTCGTGCACCATGAAGTACAACCCCAAGCTGAACGAGGACATGGCGCGACTCCCCGGGTTCGCCCGACTGCATCCTCTGGCTCCGGAGTCCGCCGCGCAGGGCGCCCTCGCCCTCATGCACGCGCTGGCCGAGGCGCTGACCGAGATCGCCGGCATGGACGCCGTCTCGCTCCAGCCGGCGGCGGGGGCGCAGGGCGAGCTCGCGGGTATCCTCATGATCCGCGCCTACCACCTCGCCAGGCGCGAGAAGCGGACCAAAGTCCTGGTGCCGAACTCCGCCCACGGCACCAATCCGGCGTCGACGGCCATCGCGGGCTACGAAGTCGTCGAGGTCAAGTCCACGGCCAGCGGAGAGGTCGACGTCGACGATCTCGCGCGGCACCTCGACACGGACGTCGCCGCCTTCATGATCACCGTGCCGAACACGCTCGGTATGTTCGAGCCCCGGGTCTCCGATGTCACCGAGATGTGCCACGCCAAGGGCGTCCAGGTATACATGGACGGCGCAAACCTGAATGCCATTCTCGGGATCACGCGGCCTGGCGATCTCGGCTTCGACGTTTGCCACTTCAACCTGCACAAGACCTTTACCACGCCGCATGGGGGAGGCGGTCCAGGGGCTGGACCGGTGGGCGTCAAGGCGCACCTCGAGCCGTTCCTACCAGTGCCGGTAGTCGTCAAGCGCGGAGGGCGGTACGCCCTCGATTGGCGACGCCCGAAATCCATCGGCAAGCTGCAGGCGTTCTGGGGCAACTTCGGGATGCTGGTGCGGGCTTACACGTATATCCGCACCATGGGCGCCGACGGGCTCCGGGCGGTTTCGGAGAACGCCGTCCTCAACGCGAATTACATCATGAAGCGCCTGGAAGGGCACTACGACGTGGCGGCCCCGGGCCCGTGCATGCACGAGTGCGTGTTCTCGGCCCGGCGGCAGAAGAAGCTCGGCGTGACCGCCATGGACGTCGCCAAGCGCCTGCTCGATCTCGGCTTCTACGCGCCGTCGACCTACTTCCCGCTGATCGTCGACGAGGCGCTGATGATCGAGCCGACGGAGACGGAATCGAAGCAGACGCTCGATGCCTTCTGCGACGCGATGATCCGGATCGCCCGCGAGGCCGAGGAGCATCCGCAGCGCATCCACGAGGCCCCTACCAGCACCGCGGTGCGCCGACTGGATCAGACCAAGGGCGCCCGCGAGCCCGTCCTGCGCTGGCGCGGACCCGCAGGGTGAGCCAGGCACACGCGCGTCCGGGGTGGCGGCTCCTGATCTCGGAGCCCCTCGACGGCGCTACCAATATGGCCATTGACGAAGCGTTATGGCGGGGGCGCCAGGCAGGGACGTCGCCACCGACGCTCCGCTTCTTCGCATGGTCGCCTCCCACGGTGTCGCTCGGCTATGGCCAGCCGCTCAATGCCGACGTCGATGTGGTCGCATGCCGGGCGCTGGGCGTCGGTCTCGTGCGCCGTCCAACCGGAGGCAGCGCAATCTATCACGACGGTCCGGAGCGCGAGCTGACGTACAGCGTCGTGGCGGCGGCCGAGGACCTAGAACTCGGCGGGGATCTGCTCGAGACGTATCGCTGGATCGGCGCCGCGCTGTTGCGCGGATTGAATGCGCTTGGTGCTGGAGCCGAGCTGGTGCCCGTGAGCGCCTCCGCCGGGCCGATCCCGGCTTTCTGCTTCGCCCGGACCGGGCGCTACGAGATCGAGATCGCCGGCCGCAAAGTGGTGGGGAGCGCCCAGCGACGCCAGGGACGGTGTTTTCTGCAGCATGGGTCCGTGCTCCTCGGGGTTGACGAGAGCCGCCTGCGGACCCTCTTCCCGACTACGGTGGATCCGCTCTCGAGGATGACCACGCTTGAACGCGTTCTCGGTCGCCGCCCACGCTGGCCGGAAGTGGCTGATGCCCTGGCCGCCGCCTTCGAAGCCGAGCATGCCCTCACCATGAAGCCCGATGGATTCACGGCCGACGAGCTAGCGCGCGCGGAGGATTTGATTCGGACGCGATATGGGACGGACGGCTGGCTCGCCGGAGTGCCGTGAGCCGCGAATACCCGGACTATCCCCGCGTCGGCGTGGGAGCCATCGTCCTGCACGAAGGCCGCGTCCTGCTCGTCAAGCGCGGGCGTCCTCCTGGCGTGGGCAAGTGGAGCCTGCCCGGCGGCCTCGTCGACCTCGGCGAGAGCACCGCCGACGCCGCCCGTCGCGAAGTGGTCGAAGAGTGCGGCATCGACGTCCGCGTGGAGGGAGTGGCCGGGATGGTGGAGCGCATCATTCGCGACGACGCCGGGCGCGTCCGGTATCACTACGTCCTCATCGACTACCTCGCGTATCCGGAATCCGACGCCATCTGTGCTGGCACGGACGCGGCCGAGGTTCGCTGGGTTCCAGCCGAGCACGTACACTCACTCGACGTCACGGAGGGACTGATCGACATGATCCGCCGAGCAATGGCGCTGGCCGCGGGGAGCACTTCGTGAAGGCCCCGGCCGAAACGGCAACCCCGGACACCGAACGCGCGACTGCTCCGTCGTCGCGCGCGCTGAAAGTCGGCGTGGCCCGCAAGGCGCTGGGCGACCTGACCGTTGATGCCCTTGTGGTGGGTCTCTTTGCAAACGAGAAGCGCTTGCCGGAGACGGTCCTCGCCCTCGACCGGCGAGCGGGCGGATTCATCAAGGCTGTCCTCGACGCCGAGAAGTTCTCGGGCAAGACCGGGGCAGTGACCCACGTCCACGCTGGCGATCGCCTGCCGAGCCCGCGCGTGGTGGTGGTGGGGCTGGGGTCGCGGCGGGAGTTGACCTTGGAGGCGATCCGGCGTGCGGCGGCCAACGGCATCCGCCGCGCGCGGGATCTCGGAGCGCGTACCGTGGCCATCGAGGTGCTGGGCGATCGCCTGCCGCCGCGCCGGCGCGCCCATGCGGTGGTCGAGGGCCTCATTCTGGGGACCTACGCCTTCGAGCGCTACAAGCGCGAGACGGCGGAGAAGTTTGTCGGGGAAGCGCTGGTCGTGCCCGCGGACGGTCGGGGCGCTCGCGAGGTTGGCGAAGGCGTTCGCACGGGCGAAGCATTCGCGCGGGCCACGTGGTTTGCGCGAGATCTCGTCAACGCGCCGGCCAACGAGGTGCATCCGACCCACCTGGCCGAGGTGGCCGAGACGATCGGCCAGCAGCCGCGGCTCAGCGTGAAGGTGCTCGACCGCGCGGAGTGTGCCGAGCTGGGGATGGGCGCCTTCCTCGGCGTGGCGGCCGGCAGCCAGCAGCCCCCGAAGTTCATCCACCTCACGTACCGTCCCGCCGGGCGGCCCACCCGCCGCGTCGTCATCATCGGCAAGGGCATCACCTTCGACGCGGGCGGGCTCGATCTCAAGACGGCGGAGGGGATGCTGCGCATGAAAGACGACATGTCCGGCGCGGCGGCCGTGCTCGGCATCATAAGGGCCCTGCCGGGACTCAAGCCGCGCGTCGAGGTGCATGGCCTGATCGCCGCCACCGAGAACATGCCGTCGGGGACGGCGTTTCGGCCGGGCGACGTATTGCGCGCCATGAATGGCACGACCATCGAGATCGGCAACACGGATGCGGAGGGGCGTCTCACCCTGGCCGACGTGCTGAGCTACGCCGTTCAGACCATCAAGCCCGACGAGATGATCGACCTCGCCACGCTCACCGGCGCCTGTGTCGTCGCGCTGGGTCCGCTCTGCTCGGGGCTGATGGCCAGTCATCAAGGACTCGCCAACCGGCTGCGAGCCGCCGCCGAGGCGGCGGGCGAACACCTGTGGCAGCTGCCGCTCATCGACGAGTACCGCGAGCATCTCAAGTCCGAGATCGCCGATCTCAACAACGTCGGGCCGCGCGGCGGTGGCGCCATCACCGCCGGGCTGTTCCTGCGGGAATTCGCGGGGGGGCTGCCGTGGGCGCACCTCGACATCGCCGGCCCGGCCTTCGTCGAGAAAGACGGCCCTTTGGCCCCCAAGGGCGCCACCGGCGTGGGCGTGCGCACGATCCTCACGTATCTCACTGAACTCCGCTGATGGGCGGCGCCATCGACCTCCACAGCCACACGACGGCCTCGGACGGCGTGCTGGCGCCGCGCGACCTGGTGCAGCTGGCCTGGCGACACGGCGTGCGCGTCCTGGCCGTCACCGATCACGACAGCACGGACGGGCTCGCCGAGGCCGAGGCGGCGGCCGGAGCCTGTCCGGGGCTGACGATCGTTCCCGGGCTCGAGATCAACTGCGACGTGGAGGGCGGCGGCGAAGTTCACATCCTCGGCTATGGCGTGGACCACGCCGCGGCCTGGTTCCAGGACTTTCTGCGAGCCCAGCGCGCCGAGCGCATAGCGCGCGTCCATCGCATGGCGGGTCGACTCGCAGAGCTCGGGCTGCCCATCGATCCGGCCGAGGTGTTCGCCATCGTCAAGGAAGGCTCGCCGGGCCGCCCACACATCGCTCGGGTGATGGTCGCGCGCGGTTACGTCAAGTCGGTGCGGGAGGCCTTCAACCGCTACTTGCACACAGGCGGTCCTGCCCACGTGGCGCGCCATCGGCTCACGCCCGCCGAGGCGGTCGACGTCATCCGGAAGGCCAAAGGGGTGCCGGTTTTGGCTCACCCCGGAGTGGGTGGGCGGGACGAGCTGATTGGCGAGCTGATCGCTGCCGGCTTGATGGGGATCGAGTGCTACTACGCGGAGCATTCAGCCGGACAGCTGGCGAGCTACCTCGAGCTGTGTCGGCGTTGCGGTCTGGTGGCCACCGGCGGCTCCGACTTCCATGGCCCTCACACCGGTCGCCTCAACCCGCCAGGCACGCCGGCCGTCCCCCTGGCCGTATGGGAGGCGCTGCAGGAGCGCATGGCCCGCGCGCGGGCGGCGTGAACGTTCAGATCTTCGGCTTCCGGAACGACCCGGACACCCGCAAGGCGCAGCGATTCTTCGCCGAGCGCCGGATCGCCGTCCACTTCGTCGACCTCGACGACCGCCCGGCCTCTGCGGGTGAGCTGCGCCGCTTCAAGGAGCGCCTCGGAGCGGCCACGCTCGTCAATCGCGAGAGCCCGCGCTTGCGCGCTCTCGGTCTCCATGTGGCCGGGGACTCTCCTGAACGCCTTCTCGACCGCGCGCTGACGGAACCCCGATTGCTCCGCACGCCTCTCGTCCGCTGCGGGAATCGCGTCGGGGTCGGGCACACTCCCGACCAATGGGGGGCCTGGTTGGAAGGGAGTCGTCTGACGCGGTAGCGTGCCGGGGTCACCGGAGGACGGCGGGGCCAACGCCTCGCGTCCGACGAGCGGGCTCAGCGCGACAGCCTCCGAGCCACCCACCGCCCCGGATCGATGGCGAGCCCGCCCGTCACCTCGGCCGTTCCGGCGGTGCTGTCGCCGGTGACCAAGCCTCGAAAGCGGACCGTTCGCAGACCGGGCTTCATGCCGAAGGTGGTCGAGAAGGCGATGGCGTCGCCGCGCAGGCTCGTGTCCACGAGGGGCGCCGGGCCGGTCGGCGTCTGCAAGACCCCGGACAAGCGCTGGAAGTTCTGCTCGAAGACGAGGCTGGCGGCCATGTCGCCATCCGGCATGGTCAGGGTCATGGCCCACGTACCCTGGACCTGCGCTGGGACGATCCAAAGGTACAGACGGTAGGTACCATCGGTAGTCACAACACGCACCAGGCGGTCGGGTGTCCATTCCCCCATGTCGAAGTTGTGGGACACCACCGGTGTGCCGGGCCTCAGCTCGGCCAGGAGCTTGGGGCGGAGTCTCAGATTGATCTCCGGCAGCAGATAGAGCAGAACGGCGGTTGCCGGACGCAGATCCACCGTGAAGAGATCGCCCCAGACGAAGGTCACGCGGTCGGCCACCCCCGCCCTGGCGGCGGCCTCCCGGCTGTCCTGGATGAGCTTGGCGTCGATCTCCACCCCGACGGCCCGAGCCCCGAAGAGCGTGGCGGCGGCGATGGCCAGCCGACCATCGCCTGAACCCAGGTCATACACGAGGTCATTGCTGGTGACCCCGGCGAGCTTCAACATCTCCACGCCGACATCCAAGGGCGTGGACACGTAGGGGACGCTCGGGCTACTGAAGCCAGGAGGGGATGGCGTGCAGCTGGCGGCGAAGGCCAGGGCAACCGCCGCGCTCGTCCACGCCAGCGCCGCTGGTGGCCAGCGCGGACGGCCGGGCGCGGGCCTCATGCGTAGGCGGGAAAGATTTTGGGCATGAGGTCGGGCGGATTCATGGGTGCAAGCCACGCCGCCAGCTTGCGCGCTGCTCCACGCACGGCCACGAACGTGATGTCGGCCGCGGCCACGACGCGTCCCGCCGCGTCGCACGCCGCGACGTGGGTCTGCCAATACCGCGGATCGGCGGTCATCGGCCGCGCGTGCGCGCGCTCGCCTCGAAGGATGACGGGGGAGGCGAAGAAGATCGGAGAGGCGAGCGTCACCGCCAGGTCGGTAGTCATGCCCGACTCCCCTGAGGCCAGCGCGCCCAGCCAGAAGGCGGCCTCATCCAAGATCGCGGTCAGGGCGAGCGGTGCGAGGCCGCCCTCCTCCGTCCGGAATCGCCCGGGCGGTATCCACAGACCGAAGACGCCCTGCTCGTCGAACCGCAGGCGCGCGCACAGTCCGGCTCTATTGTCGACGCCGCACACGAAGCAGGTCTTCGACACCGGCAGCGGTAGCCCGTCGGTCGCGTCGATCTCCACCCTCGGCTCGGGGAGCGAGGACGAGACCACACCGCCTTCGACGAGGACGGCACTGCCCTGAGCAAGGCGGCAAGCCGCCGCTCCGTCGCCACGCGCTACCTCGAGGCGGAGGGCGACGCCGAGGGGCACGCGCTTGAGATAGGCGCCGCTGAGCTGGCGGATCCCGGCCACGCCGGCGATCGCATCGAAGGCCGCGAGTACGCTCCCGCCGTGCGCGGTTCCCGGAAGCCCCTGGAACGCGCCATCGAGAGTGAGCCGCAGGCCGGCACCATCGACGTCGATGGAGCGGCGGAGGAGAGCTTCGGTGGTCAGCATGCGAGAATCGGCGTGCCGCCCATTGTAGCGGACCGTCTGTGCTTCCGCGCGGTCAGGCACTTCTCCTTCCCGAGCCTCGACGGTTTCGTGCGGTTTGTTGCGGTCCATCCCCGTCGCGGCGGTGCTGGGCGCGGTGGGAACCGGCTTATACTGGCGGCATCCTAGCGGAAGTGGGGGAAACATGGGACGCCACGGTCGACTCGGAGTATTCGTCCTGGTCATCGTCGCTCTCGCTCACACTGCATCGGCGCGCGAGCGGGCCGATGCCCCCGCGCCACTCTCGACCCAGGAGGTCGAGGTGCTCGCCGTCATGCAGGACGCGCGGACCCAGAACCCCGTGGTCGTGCTGGAGGGTAAGCGCGACAAGCGACAGCTGCTCATGGCCATTGGTCCTGCGGAGGCGACCAGCATTGCCGTCCCCCTTCAGGGGGTGGTGCCGATCCGCCCCTTGACGCACGATCTGTTCCTCACCCTGTTCGGGCGCCTTCACGTCAGCGTCACCCGGGTCGTCATCACGGATCTCAGGGATGGCATCTACTACGCGAACGTGTATCTGCAGAGCTCGGCGGCACCGCTTCAGTTGGATGCGCGACCGTCTGACGCCATCGCGTTGGCCATCCGCGCCAAGGTGCCGGTGCTCGTCGAGAACCGGGTGTTCGACAAAAGCGAACTCCTCACCCCCCCCCGCCGTCCGCAGATCTGATCTCGCGAGAGGCTGGCCATGTCCGACCTCAGCGATCTCCAGTGGGCGATTCAGCGGCGGATCGAGGACGTCTTTGCCAAGCTTGGCGAGAAGTTCGGCGATCTGACGGGGCGAGTGGAGACCAGCATTCGCCCCAGCGTCTCCTTCGACGACGTCGGCGGACTCCGCGAGGCCAAGGCCGCCGTGCGGGGCTTCGCCTATACCCTGACGTCGCCGGAGCTGTACGCGCAGTGGGGCATCCGGCCTCCCCGGGGTCTCCTCCTCTATGGTCCGCCCGGTACCGGGAAGGCCACTCTGGCCCGGGCGCTGGCGACCGCGGCCCAAGCGATCTTCTACCACCTGAAGCTCACCAACCTGACCACCAAGTTCGGGGTGAACACGGGAGAGTTGCTCCAGGAGATCCTTCGCATCGCCGCCAACGAGGGACGGGGCGTCCTCTTTCTCGACGAGGCCGACGCGCTCGCCCTCGAGCATCTCCTGCCCCCGCCCCAGGCGCGCGAGGCGAGCGCGCGCTTGGTGGCGGCCCTGTGCGAAAAACTGGACGGCCTCGACGCGGCCTCGCGCATTCTCGTCCTGGCCTCGACCACCCGCACCGACGCGATCGATCCGGCGCTGGTGGCCCCGGGGCGGCTCGACCATCTCATCGAGGTGGCGCTTCCCGATGCGGCCGCCCAGCAGGAAATCTTCGACCTGATCCGGGCGAAGATCGAGCGGCTAGCTGGACGGTCGGTGTTCGCCGACATCGACTACCGGACGGTGCTGCCGGTCATGGGCGGGATGAGTGGCGCGGAGATTTCGCAGATCGTGCAGCGCGCCCTGGAAGTGAAGGTCCACCGAGCGGCCGAGCGCCACGAAGCCACGCCGGTGAGCACCGAGGATCTGCTCATGGCCATCGACGAATACAAGCGCGTGCGCGGAGTTGTGGAGAAGATTCGCTACGGCCAGTACCTCTAGCGCATGGTATCCCGGACCTCCCTCCGCGTCCGGTACAAGGATACGGACTGCATGAACGTCGTCTACTACGGCAACTACCTGACCTACTTCGAGGTCGGGCGCGTGGAATTCCTTCGGCAGCACGGCCTGCCCATCTCAGAGGTCGACCGGCGCATCCGTTTGCCGGTGGTGGAGGCCACCGTGCGCTACCTGCGCCCGGCCCACCTCGATGACCTCCTGGATGTCCGGTGCTGGATTAGCGAGCGCAAGCGCGCCAGCTTCCGCTTCTCTTATGAAATCCGCAGCGAGACGGGGGATGTGGTGGCCACCGGTTCGACCCTGCACGCCTGCTGGAATCCCGCCAGCGGCAAGATGATCGCCATGCCGCCATGGTTGCAGGCGATCATGCCGATCGCGACAGACGGATCTGCGACCGCCGAGGGTGTATAATTTGGGTTCGGCCGCATGATCGAAGTCCAGGGATTGACCAAGCACTACGGTCCGGTGACCGCCATCCGCGATGTGTCCTTCCGCGTGGCGCCGGGAACCATTGTCGGCTTCCTCGGCCCGAACGGGGCGGGGAAAACGACGACCATGCGCATCCTGTCGTGCTTCATGCCGGCGAGCAGCGGCAGCGCCCACGTGGCGGGCTTCGATGTGTTCCGCGACTCACTCGACGTTCGTCGGCGCATCGGCTATCTGCCCGAAAATGTCCCGCTGTACTCCGACTTGCGGGTGGCCCCCTACCTCGACTTCGTGGCCGACGTGAAGGGCGTGCCGCGGGCGCAGCGCAAGGCGCGGGTGGCGGAGGTCATGGATCGCTGCCTCATCGCCGACGTGCAGAACCGCCTGATCGGCGCCCTGTCCAAGGGCTATCGCCAGCGGGTGGGGATCGCCCAGGCCATCGTCAACGATCCTCAAGTGTTGATCCTCGACGAGCCGACCATCGGACTTGACCCGCAGCAGATCACGGAGATCCGCGCCCTCATCAAGTCTCTGACCGGCAGCCACACCGTCATCCTTTCCACGCACATCCTGCCGGAGGTCTCCATGGTGTGCGGGAGCGTGATCATCATCAACAAGGGCTCGATCGTGGCCCAGGGCCCCATCGACACCCTGGTCGAGCAGTTCTTCCCGGTCTCCCGCGTTCAGGTGCAGATCGAGGGGCCGGCGGCCGCGGTCCGCGACGGGCTCTGCAGTATTCCCGGCGTCCTCGGCGTCGCCGAATCCACCGCGGACGGGGCCGGCGCCTGGCTGGTCGAGGCCGCCCCGGGGCGCGACGTGCGCGCTGAGATCTTCCGGTTGGCCGCCGCGCGGACGTGGGAGCTGACGGAGCTGCGGCGGGTGGGCACCACGCTGGAGGAGGTGTTCATGCGCATCGTGGCCGGCGAAGAGGCGCAGCCGGATGTTGCCACCGACGGAACTGGGGACACCGACGGAACCGGGGAAGGGAGTGCCCACGCGTGAGGGTGTGGCCGATCTTCAAAAAGGAGATGCGACTCTACTTCACGTCGCCCACGGCCTACGTGGTCATCGCCGTCTTTCTGGTCCTGGCCGGCTACTTCTTCTTCGCCATCTTCGACTTCTTCACGCGCGCCTCCCTCCAGACGGCCATGAATCCTCAGATGGGGCGAGACCTCAACGTCACCGATATGGTGCTGCGCCCGCTCTTCTCCAACGTGAGCGTCATCCTGCTTCTCCTCATGCCGCTGGTGACCATGCGGCTCTTCGCGGAGGAGCGCCGATCAGGCACGATCGAGCTCCTGCTCACCTATCCTGTGCGCGACGGCGCCGTCCTCCTCGGTAAGTTCCTGGCCGCCTTAGTCCTCTACGTGATCATGCTAGTTCTCACCCTGCTGTACCCTGGACTCCTCCTCTCTTTCGCGCGGCCGGAGTGGGGACCCATCCTGACCGGCTACATCGGGCTCCTGTTGCTGGGGGCCGCCTTCATCGCCGCCGGGCTCTTCGCCTCCTCGCTGACGGAGAATCAGATCGTGGCGGCCATGACCACCTTCGGCATCTTGCTGATCTTCTGGGTCATCGGCTGGTCGGCCGACACGGTGGGAGGCGCCACCGGACGCGTCCTGTCCCATCTGTCACTCACCGAGCACTTCGACAACTTCGGAAAGGGCGTGCTGGACACCCGGGACATCATCTATTACGTGACCTTCATCGCCTTCGCCCTGTTCTTGACCCTGCGCTCGCTGGAAGCGCGCCGCTGGAAGGGCTGATGCGCAAGCTCCTCGAGTGGGCGGGCTACGTCGGCTTGGCCGTGTTGGCGGCGGCCGTGATCCTGCCGTTCGCGCGACCCGACTGGCTGCGGGTCCGACCGTGGCTGGTAGGCGTGGGCGCCGTTCTGGTCGTCCTGTCGCTCCTGGTCTACCTGCGGGAGGCGCGCGCGACCCTGCGCGGGCGAACCGCCCGCTATGGGCTCAATACCGCGCTCATGATCGTGCTGCTCCTCGGCATCATTGCCATCGTGGAGGCGGTGTCCTATCGGCACAATGCCCGTCTCGATCTCACCGAGAACCGCCGGAATAGTCTGGCGCCGCAAACCATCCAGCTCCTGCGAGACCTGAAAACTGACGTCAGCGCGGTGGCCTTCTTCCGGAGCGACCAGCCGGGAAAGCGCGTGGCCGAAGATCTCTTCAAGCAATACGCCCGCTACGCGGGCGGGCGCTTCTCCTGGAAGGTCGTCGATCCCGACCGCGAGCCGGGGCTCGCTCGCCGCTACAACGTGGAGACGTACGGCACGGTGGTGCTGGAGACCAAGGACAAATCGGAGAAAGTGACCGACGCTGAGGAAGAGAAGGTCACCAACGGCCTGGTGCGGCTGACGCGCGAGGGCAAGCGCGTCGTCTATGTCATCCAGGGCCACGGCGAGCACGAGCTGAACAGCTCCGACCGCGCCGGCTTCAGCGAAGCCAAGAAGGCCCTGGAGGGTGCGAACTACGAGGTGAAACCGCTGGCCTTGACCCGCGAGGGGAAGATCTCCGACGACGCGGCGGTGGTGATCGATCCTGGTCCGCGCACCGATCCGCTCTCTCCGGAGATCGACGCCCTGAACGCGTACCTGGGCCGCGGCGGCAAGCTCCTCGTCATGGTCAATCCCTTCCAGAACGAAGGGATGAAGAAGTTCCTGGCCGCCTACGGAGTCGACCTGGGCGACGATCTCGTCATCGAGTCCAATCCCATTGGCCGTATGTTCGGGATCGGTCCCGAGGTGCCGATCGTGCAGCAGTACGAGCCCCATCCCATCACGCGCGACATGGCCGGCATCACTACGCTGTTCCCGCTTACGCGCAGCGTCTCCTCGGCCAAGGCCCCGCCGCGGGGCGTGAACGTCCAGCCGCTGGTGAAGACCAGCCCGCAGAGCTGGGGGGAGACGGACCGCGCCGCCCTCAATCGCGGCGAGGTGCGAGCCGACGACAAGGACATCAAGGGCCCCTCGGTGGCGGTCGTGGTCACCAAGGACAAGGCTCGCATCGTGGTGTACGGCACCTCGAATCTCGCCTCCAACCAGTTCCTCAACTTGCAGGGAAATCGCGACCTCTTCCTGAACACGGTGAGCTGGCTCGCCGAGCAGGAGGATCAGATCTCCATCCGTCCGAAGGAGACGAAGTCCGCGCCGGTGTTCCTCACCTCCCAGCAGGGCTTGCTGGTGTTTCTGCTGCCGGTGGTGGTGCTGCCGGCCGTCGTCCTGGCCGGTGGTGTGGTGGCCGCCGTGCGGCGGCGCGCCGCGAAGTAGCCGTCCCATGCGCTGGCAGACGACGGCCGTCCTCGCCGTCATCCTCGCCCTTCTCGGCGGCTTCTACTACGTCTACGAGATCCGCCTGGGTCCCGAGCGGGAGAAAGCCGAAGGTCGCAAGGGACGCGTGTTCAGCGCCGAGCCGGCCGACGTAACGGCGGTAGAGATCAAGCGAGGGGCTGAGGTGGTGAAGTTCCAGCGCGAGGGTGACGCCTGGCGCCTGGTGGCGCCAGTGGCGACGCGCGGTGACCGGGGCGCCATTGAGGAGCTCATTACATCTGTTCTCACGGCCAAGGCCGACCGCGAGATCTCCGCCAACCCCGCCTCTCTTGCCGAGTACGGGCTCGACGTGCCCAAGGCTGACGTCACCCTCACCCTCAAGGATGGAAAGCAGATCGGCTTGCGCCTCGGGGCGAAGAACCCGACCGGCGTCTGGGTGTACGGACAGGAACGGGGCAAGTCTGCCGTGGTCGCCCTTCCGGAGAGTGTCCTCCGCGACGCCACCCGCCCCGTGACGGACTACCGGGACAAGTCGGTGCTCGCCTTCGATCGCTCGAGCGTCGCCGGCCTCGACATCACCACTTCCGAGGGCCCGTTGGCGCTGGAGTCGGCCGACGGCAAGTGGAGGCTGACGCGGCCTGCGCCCCTGGCCGCCGATGCCGACGTCGTCGGCGACTTTCTGGAAAAGCTCGGCGCAGCGCGCGTCAAGGAATTCGCGGCCGAGTCCCCATCATCGCTCCAGAGCTACGGGCTGGATCGCCCAACGCGAGTCGACGTCCACACCGGACGCGACAAGGACCGGGCCACCAAGAGCCTCCTGGTCGGCCAGGTCGATCCCACCAAGCAGGGCGTCTACGCCATGCGACCTGGCGAGACCAGTGTGCTCCTGCTTCCCGAGGAGCTCTGGAAGGCGCTCCCGAAGAACGTGGCCGTGTTGCGGGACAAGACCGTGCTGGCCTTCGATCGCGAGAAGGCCGCCAAGATCGAGATCGATGGTCCCAAGGGCGCGGTGACCCTCATCCGAGAGAAGAATCAGTGGCGGATCGCCTCCCCGGAATCGCTGGCCGCCGACCAGGTGGAGGCGGGGGCGCTGGTCCGCAAGCTGCGGGAACTGAAGGCACAGGCCTTTCTCACCGAGGACGCCTCGGGCATTTCGCGCTATCTCGCCAAGCCCGCGTTGCGGGTCACCGTCACCGACGAGGCGGGCGCGGCCACGACCCTGCTTCTCGCACCCTCCACGGAACGTCGAGGCAATCAACCCTCGGCGTACGCCGCCGTTGCCGGACGGGGTCCCCTGGTACTCGTGGACGCGACGGCGCTCGACGATCTCGGGCGGACCGTGAACGACCTTCGCGACCGCCGACTGCTGGGCAACGTGGAGCCCAAAGACATCCGGCGAGTGACCGTCACGCGAGGTGGGAAAACCGTCGTGCTCGAGCGCAAGGACGGTGACGAATGGCGCATGGTCGAGCCGACCAAGGGGCCGGCCAAGGGCGGAAAGGTCGACGATCTGGTCTACACCGCGCGGGCGCTCAAATGGAAGGACGTGGTGGCTCCGAGTGGCGAGGATGCCGCCCGCTACGGATTGGACGCACCGGAGCTGGAGATTGCGTTGGGTGGCGCTGGCGGCCAGGAGATCGGAACGGTCCTCGTCGGCAAACGGGACGGAGATCGCGTCTTCGTGCGTACCAAGGCCTCACCGGCCATTTATGCGCTGGAGGCGCGTCAGCTGGGCGATCTTCCTAACGTCCCCGACGACTTCAAGGGGTAGCCTCATGAGCGCGCCGGTCGAGCCGGATATCTACCTGAAGCAGATGGAGCTGGGGCCGATGCAGAACTTCGTGTACCTCATCGGCGACCCCCTCGCGCGGGAATGCGTCGTGGTCGATCCAGCCTGGGAGATCGACACCATCGTGGACACCGCGGCGCGCGACGGGATGATCCTTAAAGGCGCGCTCGTGACCCACACGCATCAGGATCACGTGGGTGGCAGCCTCGCCTCCTGGGGGATGCCCGGACGTATCCCAGGCGTTGACGAGCTGCTCGAGCGCGTCGCGCTCAAGGTCTACGTACACAAGGCCGAGCGCGAATTCTTGAAGGGCTTCGGGTCGGATCTCGTGAAGGTCGATCATCACGACACCCTTGCGGTGGGACGTCTCACCCTGACGTTCTTGCACACGCCGGGGCACACTCCGGGCTCGCAGTGCTTTCTCGTGGACGGCCGTCTTGTATCGGGGGATACCCTCTTCATCGGCTCGTGTGGGCGCACGGACCTTCCCGGAAGCGATCCCACCGAGATGTACTACTCGCTGACCCAGCGGCTGGGAGCGCTGCCCAACGAAACCGTCCTCCTTCCCGGGCACAACTATGGCGGCGCCTCGTCGACACTCGGAGACGAGAAGCGCGACAACGCCTTCATGCGCTTCACGTCGCTCGGCGAATTCCTGCGTGCCATGGGTGGGGGCCGCATCGTCCTTCCGTGAGACGTCGGGGGAGCGAGCGCCGCTCCCCCCGACACCCCCCACCGCCAATTTGGCGACGGCGGGGGGGAGCGTTCGCTCCTCCCCGCCTCGTCGACTGCTCGTCGGCGGCTTCAGGTTCGGCTTGTCGACTGCGTGGGCGGCTTCAGGTCCGGCTTGTCAACTGCGTGGGCGGCTTCAGGTCCGGCTAGTCAACTGCTCGTGGGCGGCTTCAGGTCCGGCTAGTCAACTGCTCGTGGGCGGCTTCAGGTCCGGCTAGTCAACTGCTCGTGGGCGGCAGCAGGTGTCGCCCACTGCTCGTGGGGGCTTCAGGTCTGGGCCGTCGACTGCTCGTAGGCGGCGGCAGGGCGGCTCGTCAACAGGCGCCTTCGCCGCCGTCCACACCGAGAATCTGGCCGGTGATATAGGGTGGACAGGTCGCGAAGAAGACCACCGCTTTCGCCACGTCCTCGGCCGAGCCCTCGTGGCCGCGGGTTAGGGTCCTCCAGCGCGCGCGGGCAAAGCCGGCCGGCCGTAGTACCGCTCCTGGCGCCACGCAGTTCACCGCGATGCGCCTCGGACGCAGCGCCACCGCCAGGCTCCGCGTCAGCGCGACCACGCCCGCCTTGGATAGCGTATACGGGATGTAGCCGGGCCAGGCCTTCCGGTAGGCGATGTCGCCTATGTTCACGATATGGCCACCGCGCCGAGCCATCAAGGCCGCGGCGGCTTGCGCACAGAAGAACGCGCCGCGCAGATTGAGATCGAGGAAGCGGTCATAGGTCGCCGGCGTGACGGAGCGGAACGGCGTGCGCGCGAAGACCGCTGCGTTGTTGACAAGGACATCGAGGCCCCCGAGCGCCGCCGCGGCCTCACGCACAAGGCGGCCCGCTGCCATCGGCGAGGTGAGGTCGGCCCGAATAGCCACCGCGCGGGCCCCGAGGGCTTCGAGGTCTCGCCGAGTGCAGAGGGCCTCCTGCCTGGAGCCGTAGTATGCGATGGCGACGTCCATGCCTTCCCGCGCGAGGGCCATGGCGATGGCGCGTCCCACGCGCACGGCACCGCCGGTGACGAGCGCACAGGGGCGTTCCTTGACGGCCCTGGATCCCTGTGATGACATGCTACCTAGCGATGGTGACGTGGTTGAAGACCTGGCTCAAGGTTCGCTTGGTGGCCGGGTTCTTTGTGACCGTGCCCGCTATCGCCACCGCCTGGCTCCTCTGGATCTTCTGGAGCAAGATCGACGACTTCTTCGCGCCGGTCTACGCACGAGTGTTCGGGCATCCCCCCCCCGGCCTCGGCTTCCTTACCGCGGTCGGCATCGTCCTGGTCATGGGGATCATCGCCCGCAACGTGGTGGGGCGGCGGGTGATCGGCTGGGGCGAGCGGGTGCTCCTCAACCTTCCCATCTACCGAATGCTGTATCCCTCGGTGAAGATGCTGATCGATTCCTTCTCGCCCGAGCGTCGCAGTGCCTTCAAGGCCGTGGTACTCGTCCAGCACCCTCGCGAGGGTACCTATGCCTTCGGCTTCGTGACGAGCGAGGTTTTGGTGGACACGCCGACCGGCAAGCAGGAGATGGTAACGGTCTTCGTGCCTACCAACAATTTGTACCTGGGTGAGGTGGTGGTCGTGCCGCACGACGACGTCATCCATACCGGGATGGGCGTGGAGGAGGGCATCCGCATTATCTTTTCAGCCGGCACGGCCACTCCGAGAAGGCTTCCCCGGCCGTAGGACATGGGCCGCGTCGATAGGGCCTTTTCCGGCCGGCCATTAACTCATGCAGGCCGCGCGAGCCCAGGCGCCTACTGTCTCCCCCAGCGGGAACAGCCTGCCGAAGAAGAAGTGATTCGCGCCTTCTACGATCGTCACCTGCGCGTTGGGAAACTTGTGCCCCAGGGCGCGCAAGGAGGCCACGGGGCAGTACTCGTCACGCGTGCCGCCTACCACGCATAGCGATCCTCCGAACTGGGCGAGAGCTGGTGGGAGGGCCATCCCCTCGATCGCCAAGGGAGGCGCGATGAGGCAAAGGCCGGTCAGATCGGCCCTCCCGGCAGCTACCTGAGCCGCCACTGAAGCGCCGAAGGAGTAGCCCGCCAGGGCTACGTCTCCGTCGACGGAGAGTGTGGAGCGCAGTTGGTGGAGCGCGGCTTCGACGTCGAGCCGCTCGTCAAGCCCGCTTCCGTGCCTCCCCAACGATTGACCGACCCCCCGGAAGTTGAAGCGGAGCGCCGCCAGGCCCAGGCCGGCGCAAACCTCGGCCGCGCGGACGACCACCGGGTTGTCCATGTCCCCGCCGTATAGCGGGTGCGGGTGACATACCACGACGCCAGCTCGGGAATCCGGCGATTCGGCGAGCCGCCCGTCCAGGCTGATCCCATCGCGAGTTCTGAGCGCGATTGCCCGCTCGGCTATCATGGGTGCATGAGAATACCGGCCCCGGGGAGCAGCGTCCAACAGCCGTGGTGATCTGTCTCCTCTCTCGCCGACGGGTCGGCGCGTACCTCGATGGCGCACTTGATCCCGGGGCGTCCCGGGCGATGACACGGCATCTCGACGCGTGCCATCGCTGCCGCCAAGAGATCGACGCACTGCGCCGCGTGAAAGGGCTCCTCCAGCAAGCGATCGTCTTCCCGGCCGATCCGGACTGGACTGGCTTCTGGCCGGGAATTGTGAGGAGCATCGCGGACGGCACGGCCAGCCAGGTGGCCGTTGCACGGCGGCGCCGGTGGCCGCGCACCGGTGCGCGGTGGGGGCTCAGCGGTGTCGCGGCGGCAGCCGTGGTGGTGCTGTCCGTCGGTCTGTGGTACCAGGGTTGGGCACCACGGGCGTCCGAGGAATCGGTCGTCGTCACCGCGGCCAACACGCAGTACCCGGGTGGGACGATGGTGTATCACACGCCGGACAAGGTCGCCGTGGTCTGGGTCTTCGACGAGTGAGCAGGAGCCCGGAGCGGCGAGCTAGCGGTCCTTCAGCGCTGCCAGTTGCTCGCGGGCGAGCGGCGCCTCCGCAGCCTGAGGGAAATTATCAACGAGGTACTGCAGGCGGGCTTGCGCGACCGCCGGCTGCTTTAGCTCGATGAGGGTGAGCGCTTCCTTGTAAAGCGCGGCAGGTGCCTTGTCGCTGCGCGGGTAGTTCGCCACCACCTTCCGGAACTCCTGCACGGCCTGCTCCAGAGCTTGCGCGGCGCGATCCCCTTGCCCGGAGTTCGCCTGGCTTCGCGCGAGTCCAAGCTGGGCCTCGCCTATCCAGTATTGAGCGTTGCCAGCCAGCGCATGTTCCGGATAGCGGCGCAGGAACTCGCGGAACCCGGTGACGGCCAAAGCATAGCTCCCCTTGCTGAAATCGATATATGCCGCCTGGTAGGCGTCCTGAGGGCCGGGAGCACTTGTCGTGGCCCGAGCGCCAGGGGGCAGCACCGCCACCGGCGGGGCTGGTGCCGGAATATTGGCCGACGGGGTGGCCGGGGTCGGAGTAGCGGCCGGGGGGACAGCTGGGGCAGGGGTCGGAGTCGCGGGCTGGGCAGGAGTCGGAGTGGCAGCCGACGGCGCGGCTGGGGCAGGGGTCGGAGCACTAGCCGGTGGCACACCGGGGGCCGGCGGCGCCGAAGGTGCGGACATCGCGGGGCGTGGTGGAGCCGACGGAGCGGCGCGTGACTGCCGCGCCTGCGCATCGAGCCGCGAGCTGAGTTCGTCGACGCGAGTGCTCAGCGCGGTGACCGAGGTGGTCAGACCCTCGATTCGTCGAGACAATGCGGTCACCTGTTGCTCGACCTGTGTGATCTGCTCGCGCGAACGTCCGGCCGATGCCCCGGCGGCGGCCTCGAGACTGCCCTGCATCCGCTGAACGGTCAGCTGGAGCCGGGAGAGGTCGGTCTGGACCTGGTGCAGATCCTCTTGGGTGGCCGAGCCAGTCACCTCGGCCATCCCCGCGCATCCGCCGAGGCAGAGAGCCCCGGCGAGGAGGAGCGCGCTCCCCCTCGCCGCGGTTACAGTGGCTACTGCGCCTTGGTGAGGAAGTGGGCGCGCCGGTTCTGAGACCAGCATGTTTCGTTGTGTTCGGTGCAGAACGGACGCTCCTTGCCGTAACTGATGACGGTGAAGCGGCTCGCCTGCACGCCCTGGGCGACCAGATAGTTCATGGCGGCTTTCGCCCGCCGCTCGCCGAGCACGAGGTTGTACTCGACCGTGCCACGCTCGTCGCAATGCCCCTCGATCAGCACGAGCTGCCCGGGGTTCGCCTTCAGCCATCCCGCGTTGTCGTCGAGGACCTTCGCGAACTCCGGCTTGATGTTGTACTTGTCGAAGTCGAAGAAGATGTCCTTGACGTTCGCGTTGACGGCGAACTCTTTGGGCGACGGCCGCACAGTGGGAGCGGGCGTAGCGGGCGCGGCGGTGGCTGGTGGCGTCGCCGGCTCCGGAGCGGGGGTCGCGACGACCGTCTCCCTGACCGTCTCTTGCACCACGGTGGGGGGAGGTGGCTTCGGGGCGACCACCGCCGCAGGCGGAGGCGGCGCGGAGGCCTGGGTCATGGCGGGGCGCTTCGCGCACCCGGCAAGCACCGTGGCCGTGACGAGGAGCGAAACACCCAGAAGACTGACCGCACGGATGACCATGTCGCCTCCTTGTGACGTGCGCGATAGTCGCAGCAAAATCGATCGTATCACGGTAGCCTGGGTGACCACGATGGACTTGTATCCGATCCGCCACGGATGAGGAGATTCTGTTCCGAACCGTCGGCGAACATCGCAAAGATCTGCCAGCCGCCGAGTCGGCTGGTCTGGAAGGCGAGATGGCGGCCGTCGGGGGACCAGCTGGCACTCTGATTGTCGCCTCCCTCGGTGAGGCGCCGCGCATTCGAGCCATCGGCATTGACCGCCCAGATGTTGAATCGCCCCTCGCGCGCCGTGTACGCGACGACGTCTCCCCGCGGGGACCAGCGCGGCTGCGTGTGATGCCCACCCTCGGTCAGTGGGCGCACGTTGCCGCCATCGAGGTCCATCGCGTAGATTCGCGGTCCGCCGGAACGATCGGAGACGAAGGCGATCTGTCGCCCGTCGGGCGACCACGTCGGTTCGGTGTCGATGGCCGGATGGCGGGTAAGCCGACGGAAGGCTCCCGTGGCGAGGGTCAGAAGATAGATCTCGGGGTTGCCATCCTTCGACAGCGTCAGGGCGACATGCTGACCGTCGGGACTCCATGCGGGTGACGTGTTGATCCCGGCGAAGGCCGCCAGCACCTGCTCCGGACGCCGCTCGAACGGGAAGATCCGGTAGAGGTCGGGATAGCCCTTGGAGAACGACGTGAAGGCCAGCGAGCGGGCGTCGGGGCTCCACGCGGGGCTCAGATTCACGGAACGATTCTGGGTTACGGCGCTCGCCCCTGCTCCGTCGTAATCCGCGACGTAGATCTCCTTGACGTTACCGGCGACGCGCGTGAACGCCAGCTTCGTGTCGGCAATTCCGCGCTGCCCGGTGAACTGGAGCACCACATCGTCGGCAATGCGATGCGCGAGTCGCCTCATCTGGGCGGCGGGCATCTCGAACTTCTTCGCAGCGATCGGACGCTGATCCGCCGACGTGAGGTCGTAGAGTCTGGCTTCCACGTCGAGCCGGTCCCCTCGGACCGTCAAGAGTCCATGCAACCCAGCATGGGCGCCGGCCGCGGCGAAGTCGCTCCACAGCTTCTGGAGCGCGTCGGGATTGTTGGGAGGGACGGGACCGGTGGCACTGACCACTTGAAACAAACCCGAGAAGTTCAGGTCCGCTCCGATCACGCCGGCAAGCGCCTTGCCGGCCCCCCCGGTGTCCGTGCCGCTGACCAGGGTGAACTCGGGAATGGCGATGTTCAGCTTCTTCGCTCCACCACCCGTGACGTTGAGGAAGACATCGACCCCTTGCGCGTGCGGCGCCGGCAGCTTCGCGACGAGCAGCAGCGGCGCCACCAGGAACAGGGGAGCGAGCAGGAGCGCGGCCCGACGGATCTTCACAATAAGCCCCTCAAAGAGGCCTCGTCGGCCTCAGCCTTTGTATTCGAACCCAAAATGCACTCGGATCATGGTGCCCTTGAATTCCGCAGGGAGCGGTGGGAGAGGATTGGCATTGGCCACGGCGCGAAGCGCCGCCAGATCGTAGGTGGCGTCCCCGGAGGTCTTCTCGACGCGGGCGCGGCTGACCTCGCCGTTGCGCGCGATCTCGAATACGATGATCGCCCGCTGTCCCTGCGCGCTCGACAGCGGTTGAGTCCACTGCTCGTAGACCTTGCGCTGGACGGCGGTCAGGTACCATTGGAAAGGAAAGTCTCCCTCTACGCTCGCCATCGTTCCGGCCCCCTGAGGCGCGCCGGTGGGTCGGCCGAGCGCAGCTGGGGGAGGGGCAGGAGCCGCTTCGCTCGCGGCCGGCGCGGGACTGGGCTTCGACGCCGTCGAGGTCGGTGGGGCTGGCGTCGACAGGGAAGGCAATTCCTTCTGACCGGATTTTGGAGTGTCGCGCGGAACCTCGCGCGTGGGCATCTCCGGGAGCTTGGTGGCGGTGCGCGCGGGCAGCGCCGGAGGCGTGGCCGGGCGGGCCGGCAGATCCGGGGGGGCCGCGGGGCGGATCGGCTTTGGCGCGACGTCCCGGACCGGCAATTCGGGCGCGGCGGACTTCGTCGGCTTCGGAGGCTCCTCGACCCGAGGCGCCGGTGGCGCGGTCGTCGGTGTCGTCGGCTTTCCCACCGGACTCCCGAGAGCCGGAACCGAGGGCGCGAGATTCACGAAGTAGGTCCGCGTCGGCTCGGGACGCCACAGCAGGGCGACTCCAATGATGGCGCCGAGAACGATCGCATGGACGCACGACGACAGGAGGAGACTTCTCACCGGGAGCGGATAGCGACGTACGGCGGGCCCGCTCGCCGGTCGGGGACGCATCCTGAGGGTGACGGTGGCAGCCATCAACGGCGCCGCATCATTGCGGACGAACTGGCTCCGTCACCATCCCGAGCCGCTCGATGCCCGCGCGACGCACGCGGTCCATCGTTTCGACCACGGTGCCGTACGACAAGCCGGAATCGGCCTTGAGGTAGAGCGTCTTGTCCTTTCGATCGCGAAACACGGCCGCCAGCTGGGTGTCCAGTGACGCGACCGGGACCGGCTTGTCATTGAGGTAGAGCGTCCGATCCTTGGTCACGGTCAGGACCATCCGCTCTTCAACGGCCGTGGGCTTGGCCGACGCCTTGGGCAGGTTCACATCGATTCCGCGATACATCATGGGCGCGGTGAGCATGAAGATCAGGAGCAGCACGAGCACGACGTCGACAAACGGGATGATGTTGATCTCGGCCAGCGCGGAGCTGGTGCGACTGCGTACTCCTTCGGACGTCTCTAGCTTAAACATCCTTCGCCGGCCGCGCCACCCGCGGGGCGGGGCGGCTCAACAGGTTGAGCAAGTCGAACATGAAGCCATCCATCTCCGTGGCCCAGTGGCGAACGCGGTTCACGAAATAGTTGTACCCCATCACGGCCGGGATGGCCGCACCCAGTCCCGCTGCCGTGGCGATGAGGGCTTCGGAAATGCCTGGCGCGACCACGGCGAGGCTCGCCGAACCCTGCTGGCCGATCCCGTGGAACGCCGTGATGACCCCCCACACCGTCCCGAACAGGCCGATGAAAGGCGCGGCGCTGGCCGTGGTGGCCAGGAAGGGGAGGTAGCGCTCGAGCCGGGAAACCTCTTGTCCGGCGGTGCGCCGCAAAGCCCGGTGGACGGCGTCGAGGCGATCGGGGGGAAGCCCCTCATCCGCTTCGTCCAGTACACGGTCGGCGATCTCCGAGATTCCCGCGACTTCATGGTATCCGGCCAGATAGAGGTTCGCCAGGGGGCTATCCCGCAGCTTGCGTGAGGCACCCACCAGCGCTGAAGATCGGCGTCCTTCCCGGAATACCCTGAGGAAAGCGACACTCTGCCGGCGCACCCGCCGGAATTGCCACCACTTCTCGACGATGAGCGCCCAGCTCACGATGGAGAAGATGAGCAGAATGATCAGAACGGCCTTGGCGACGGGCCCGGCGGTGAGCAGAAGTTCCAGGACGCTGGAGCTTAGGTTTTCGGTGGGCACGCTCGCTCCTCAGTTGGCGTTTCCAGCATGATACGCAGGCGTTTCGAAGAGTGTCAACAAAATGGTGAGCAAAATCGAGATGTTGTTCGCATGGTTCCGATTCCCTCCTACGGGAGACCCAGATCCGAGGACATTCGCGGCTTTGTCGCCGCGCCCCGCGAGACGCAGGGGCTGGCGGCGATCCAGAAGCGCAGAATCCGCGCGGTGTCGCGCGTGATACCGACGCGGGGGCCCCTGGCGATCCGCGGGCGTCGGTCAGCGAGAGCCGGTCCGATGGTGAGTGGACCGACGGTGAGATCCACGCCTGTGTCGCCCACCGTGATGGCCAGGGCCCGCGTGAGGTTGCCAGGGCCGCTGGCGAGCCGGGGCGAGTCGGTGGGGACGCCACGCCGCCGAGCCATCACGTCGGCGCCCTCCAGCGGCTCCAGGGCGCGGATGAGCACGCACCCCGCGAGTCCGACCGGGCCGGAGATCGCGTTCAGGCAGCAGTGCATGCCATAGGCCTGGTACACATACGCGATACCGCCTGCGCCATAGAAGAGCGCCCGACTACCAGGGCGAAACGCCGCGTGCGATGCCGCGTCTTCGGGACCAAGGTACGCCTCGGTTTCCACGATGCGCCCCGAAGTGATCACTCCCCCGTGGCGCGAGACGAGCACGCAGCCGAGGAGATCGCGGGCGACGACCCGGGCCGGCCTCTCGTAGAACGCTCGGCTCAGCGGCACGCGGTCAGATGCGGCCAGCGCACTCGGCCAGTCGCTCCTCGACGAGGCGACGCAGCGACTGGTAGTCGTGGACCACGCCCTGGCGAGCCGGGAGGGCCGCTTCGGTCTTGAGCCCGGTCTCCGTGACGAGAACCCCGAAGCGCTGGTCGGGATCGACACGGCGCTCGGCCAGCAGCTTGATCAGTACGGCCAGCGGTGCCACGCCCGTGGGACCCGCCCAGAGGCCTTCGCTGCGGGCCAGGCGCCGCTGGGCGGCCAGGATCTCGTCATCCTCCACATCCGCGGCGAGGCCATCGCCCTCGCGCAGGAGGCGCAGGACCCACTCGCCCTTGCGGCCAGGATTGCCCGCGGCAAGGCCCTCCGCGACGGTGTGAGTGATCGCCATCGGTGTCAGCGGCGCGCGGGCGGTGTGAGCCCGGCTGATGGCGTTGGCGCGCGTGGCCTGAGCGGCGATCAGCAGAGGGCAGCGGGCGATCCAACCCGCGGCCGCGAGCTCCTGGAAGCCGCGCGCGGTGGCGATGAACGTCTCTCCCACTGCGACTGGAGCGACGATCGCGTCTGGCGGCGTCCATCCGCTCTGCTCGGCAATCTCGTAGGCGAGAGTTTTCTTCCCCTCGTGCTTGTAGGGGTTGCGTGAGGCGCCACCATCGAAAAACAAGCCATCGTCAACCAGGCGGTCCCAGTGGCCGATGAGATCGTCGTACCCCCCGGCGTATAGGATGAGGTCGGATGTCGTCGCGGCCATGTGGAGGAGCTTGGGCGCGGAGGCCCGCTCGGAAGCGAACACGAACGCGCGCAATCCTGCGCGGGCGGCGTAGGCCGCGATGGACGAACCGGCATTGCCCGTGCTGACCACCGAGATGGCGTGAAAGCCGAACTGGCGGGCGGCGCCGACGGCCGTCGCCGAGGTTCGGTCCTTCACGCTGCCCGTGGGATTCGCGCCGTCGAATTTCACGGCCAGGCTGCGCACGCCCAACTCGCCGGCCAATCGCGGGCACTCGAGGTAGGGGGTTTGGCCCTCACCCAAGGTCACGCGATGGGCTGGATCGGGCACGGGCAGGGCGATCGCGTAGCGCCAGAGTCCCCGGCCGCTCAGCAGCGCCGGGCCACCGCGACGCATCACGTCGAGGTCGTAACGCACTTCGAGCAGGCCGCGGCATCGCGCGCATTGCAGCCGATAGGTGAGGGGAAAGGTGGCGCCACAGTCGATGCAGCCCAAAACCTGCGCCAGGGATTCGGTCATGACCGCCGGCCGAATCGCTCCTCGACGGCGAAGACGACTTCCTCGAGGCGATGTTGCAGGGTGTGCTCGGCGAGGGCCCGTCGGCGCGCATTCTCGCCGATGGCGCGCGCCTCCTCGGGGTGCGTCAGGTAATAGTCGAGCTGGCGCCTCAAATCGGCCAGGTCCCGAAAGGCCACGACTTCGTCGCCGGGCTTGAACAGAGCCCCCAGATCCTCCTTCAGATCGACGACCTGACAGGCCCCCGCCGCGGCCAGCTCGAACGTCCGGATGTTCACCCCGACCACGTCGTTCATCGGATGATGCAGGTTGACCGAGAGCGGCGCACCCGAGTAGATCTTCAGCTTGGCCTCTCCCCACACGCCCGCCCCCGCCACGCGCGCGCGGACGCGCGGGTCGGTCACGCGCTCCCAGCCAGGTCCCCAGACGCGCAGCGGATAGTCCGCCAGCTCTCGCACGAAGCGCTCCCGGAAGGGATAGTGCCTCCCCACCAGCGCGGCCACGCCGCCAAGCCCGGAGGCCTCCTCGGGGGTCAGCGCCACCGGATGCTGGAACGCCGGCACGCAGTAGAGGGGCAGATAGTAGAGGTTTCGCAGTCCCACCAGCTGGAGCGCGCGCATGGCGTAGCGGTCCTTGGTGAAGAAGACGTCGTAAGCTTCGATGTGCTCGAAGGGCATCATCCACAGCGGGTTGTCGGGAAAGAGGTTGAGGAAGAGGGTGTCGGCGCGGGTTTTCACGCGGCGGATCAGTCCTGGCGTGATGGGGCTTCCCTTCAGCACGAGCACGAGGTGCGGGCGCCAGGTCGCGCACAGCCGCTCCAGCCGGCGCAGGATGAAGAGCTGGTAGGCGGCCTTGGTGCTTCGGTTTTTGTAGAGAACATTGGCGCGCCGATACGCGAAGGTGCGCACGTCGTGGCCCATGGCCGTCAGCTCGTCGCGAACGTCGAGTCCGAAGTCCGCGGCGTGCTCGAACCCGACCACGAGGACCCACCGCATCGGCCGTAGCCTAGCATAGGGCTTCAGACCGTCTGCCTGGCCCGCGTCGCTGCGCTAACGCTGGCCCGGGTCGTCCCAACGGTGAGGCTTAACGGGCTCCTTCGAGGCCTCCAGGGTCTCAGGCAGCGAGAGCGCGCGACGCCGTCAGGCGGCGGAGGCGCGCGACTGGCGGAAGCGCGTCGCGAACAGCGGATCGTAGAGCGCGGCGGTGGCCACCAGCACAGCGTCGGCGCCTCCGCGCAGCATCGCGTCGACGCGCTCGACGGTGGTGATCCCCCCGACGGCCAGCACCGCCCGTTCCCAGGCGCCGGCTTTGCGCCACGCCAACATCTCAGAAACCTGCCGCGAACAGACCGCGAACATGTCGGCACCGACCACGTCAGCGCGATCGCGGCCATCGAAGGCGGCGTTGCCCTCTTCGTCGATGATGCGCCGCTGGATCCCCGACACCAGCACGAAGCCGTGCGCCCACGGAGCCAGCTTGGTCGCCGTCTCGTGGAGAGCTCGCGGGGTCCGAAAGGCCCCGAGCTTGGCCAGCACAGGTACCGAGATGGTCGTCCGCACCCGGTGCAGGATCTGCGCGGACAGCAGGAAATTTTCGAACACCATCTGGGCTTGCTCGGCGAAGGGGTCCGGCGTGGCGAGGTGCACCTCGACAATGTCCGCCCCGGCCTCCGCCGCCCACGCCGCGCACCGCCCGTAGTCGGTCACGAAGGCTTCCGCATCTCCCCCGGGCGTCGGCGTGCCGATGACACTGACGATGAGGACCTGCCCCCGCCCCATGCGCTCCCTGGCCCGCCGAACGTCTTTCCGCCAGACGTCGGGCTCCGAAGAGGGATTGCCGAGCGAGACGGCGAGCGTCGGATGGGCGGCGTGCAGGGGGCGGCGAGAGGTGACGGCCACCTGCTCGCGGTTCTCGACGTGGCGGATATTGGGCAAGTTGTACGCCGGCCAGAAGGTAGATCGAACGGTGTTGTAGGTCAGGATATCGAAGCCCAGCCGCGCATAGCCCTCCACCCACTTCGAATTGAGAAGCGGGCCGGCCGACACCCCCAGGTTGGAGTTCAGCCGGTACTCGAAGAGGTGGCCTCCGGGGCCACCCGGAAGCCGGCGCACGCGGGGAAGAGACGGCGAATGCGCGTAGTTCCAAGCGTAGGAACGATCGACCCGATACGTGCCGTTTGCGATCGGTGAGCACCCCTTTCGCGCGTCATCGTTGAGGCGCAAACCGAAGTATATCAGATAGTTAGGAGTTTTGGTAGGACCTATTTGAAGGCTGGTACGACCTCGTGGGCCAGCAGTTCCAACTCGCGCATGATGTGCTCATGCGGCATTCCCGGAAAGAACGTGCGGCAGATGAGGTGCGTCATCCCGTAGTGCTCGACGAATCGCCGGATTCGGGCGATGCACTGTTCGGGTCCGCCGATGATGAAACGGTCTTCCATGAGCTTGTCGAGGTCCGTGGCAATGCTCGCGTCGATGAACGGATGCCGCCAGCCGCCGGCGTACTCCTTGCGGTAGGCGACCATGATGTGTTGCTCCGCGAGCTCCCGCGCCTTCGCGTCGGTGTCGGCGATGATCACGTCGCGCGTGAGGGGCCACTCCCCAATGGGTTCCGTTCGTCCCGCTGCGCGGCGATGTTCGATGAAGGCGCGCTTGCCCGCCTGCAGGCGTTGCAGATCGGCGGTCGGGCCCGGAATCCAGTTGTCGGCCAGGGTCGCCGCGCGCCGCAAGGTCAGCTCCCCCCAGCCCCCGATCCAGATGGGAGGATGGGGTTTGGCGACCGGTTTCGGCTCGAGTCGCCCGTCGACCCTGTAGTACGAGCCACGGAAGGCGAGCCGATCCTGGGTCCAGAGCCCTTTCATGATCGCGAGCTGTTCTTCGAAGCGTGCCCCGCGTTTCTCGAGGTCCACACCGTACAGGGTGAACTCGTCCGGCTTGTAGCCGATGGCGATGCCGAGGATGGTGCGCCCGTTCGACATCACGTCGAGCATGGCCACGTCCTCGGCCAGTCGCACGGGATGATGAAACGGCGCTACGGCGATGTCCGTGCCCAGCACCACGCGCGACGTGCGCGTGGCAAAGCCGGCGAGGACAGTGAGCGGAGATGGCCAGTAATGATTGGTGACGGCGTGGTGCTCCTCCATCCACACGGAGTCGAAGCCCAGCTCCTCGGCCCGCGTGACCTCATCCAGCGCCTCGCGGTAGTAGTGACCACCTTCCGTAGGAATGAAGCCGATCTTCAGCCTGGCCATGATCGGTGAGCCTAGCATGCGGTGCTGCACCCGGTCACTTGACACCTCGCGCGCAAGCGACTTACGGTGCACGGCACGCTTCGCACAGCGCCGCGGCGAGGCCGGGGCGTCGTGCGAGCCGCAGGACGCCGCGGGGCTGGGGTCCCCGCCGTCCGAGGCGAGGTTCTGGAGCCCGAGCCGCAGGACGCCGCGGGGCTGGGTCCCAAGGTGCGAGACGCGTTGTGAAAGGCATCCCGCAGTCCGAGACGAGCTTCTTGGAGAACGGTTGACGGGCCGGCGCACTCGACGACGAGGAGGAGCAACCCATGCAAGGTGAGTGGCTGAGGCGATACTTCGGGCATCAGCACCAGGAGCCGTGCGCGCACGCGGAGGAGGCCGACCGGCGCGAGGGGCCCGAGAGCGACGTTTCTCGACGTGACTTCGTCAAGACCGGGTTCGTCGCGAGCGTGGCGGCCGGAGTGGTGGCGGGTCAGGCGGGTCAGGCTCAGGCCCAAGCCCCCGCCAATCCGATGGGGCGGAACTGGTGGCCCTCGCCCTGGGGCCCCGCCGATGAGCGCGGTGCGAATAACCGCATCACCCCGGCCAAGGTCCTCGAGGCCGCGGCGCTCATCAAGCGAGGCCGGATCTATCCGCTGAGCCAAGTGCTCGAGACGGGCATCCCGCTCTTCGGCGCCCGCCACGTCTCCGTCACGATCCCCGGAGGGCCGACGGGCGGGCCGTTTGGCAACCACAACCTGTACTACAACGATGAGATGTTCAGCGGTGAGGTCGGCCAGGTCGGCTCCCAGTTCGACGGCCTCGGCCACATCGGCAACAAGGTGGGCAACGAGCTCCGCTACTACAACGGCTTTACCCAGGAACAAGTGGGCGGCGCCTATGGTCTCCAGAAGCTCGGGATCCACAACTGCCAGCCCTTCTTCACGCGCGGCATCCTCCTCGACGTCGCGCGCTACAGGGGCTTTGATCGGCTGGCCATCGACTACATCATCACCATGGACGACGTGATGGGCACCCTGCGCATGGCGGGCCTCCGCGAGCCGGGTGAGGGCGACGTCGTCCTCTTTCACACCGGGCACAGCAAGCTCTGGAAGAAGTTCAACGACGAGTACAACAAAGGCTGTCCCGGCCCCGGCAAGACCGTGGCGAACTGGCTCGCCGACAAGAAGATCGCCGTCGTCGGCGCGGATACCTGGCCAGTCGAGGCGGTGCCCGGAGAGGATGCCAACCGGCCCTTCGAGTGCCACACGATTTGGCTCGTCATGAACGGGATCTACATCAACGAGAATCTCAACCTCGCGGCGCTGGCCCAGGATCGCGTGTACGAGTTCGCCTGGTCCTTCAATCCGTTGGTGCTCAAAGGGGCCACGGGCTCGCCGGGCAACTCGGTCGCGATCTCCTGACGCCTGCTTCGACCGCGGTCTCGCTGGGGCCGTCGAAGCCGCGGCCGGGTCATCGGATCATCGGGACGCCGCCCTCTCAGAGGTGGCGCCCGTCCTCGGTGCTACCATCGCTCAGCATGAGCGACGAGTTCACCCCAGCGGAACGCGCCCGACTCGCGCCCTACTTCACCAACCTCGATGGTCCCGTGTTCGCGCTCGTCAACCTCCCCGAGGTCGTGAAAGGGGCGCTGTTCGCGCGCTACTCGCGCTCACCCAAATCGCTCCGCCGGCTGTTCCTCGACGAATTCCTGGCTCCCGGAGGCTTCGACACATCCCGCGCGCGCGCCTCGTTGACCGAGGTCGGGACGTCGCGCGCCGAGCAGCTCTACGAACGAGTCTTCGTCGAGTACGGCGATGACTCGGTGGCTCAGCTCGGCGGGCTGCACCTGGCCTGCGAGGGCGCGTCGAACATCCTCACCAAGGTCCTCGAGTGGGGCCGCCTGATGGCGTATCTCGAGCAGTCGACGCGATATATCCCGTACGACGACCGGCCTGATGACCGGTTTCGCTACCACGTCCCGGTGGAACTAGAGGGAGTCCTTCGCCAGCATTACATGGCCGCGCTGGACCGCGCCTTCACCACCTACGCCGCGTGGCTTCCCCGGATGCGCGACTACTATGCGACGCAATTCCCGAGGGCCGCCGACGAATCCGAGAACGTGTACCGGATGACGATTCGCGCCAAGGCGCTCGACACCCTGCGCGGTCTCCTGCCGGCAGCCACCGTCTCCAATGTAGGCATCTTCGGAACCGGGCAAGGCTACGAGCAGCTCCTCCTCCGAATGCGCGCACACCGCTTGGCCGAGGTCCGCGCCTATGCAGAGCTCATGCTCACCGAGTTGCGCAAGGTGATCCCTGCCTTCCTGCGGCGGGTGGACGTCGCTGAGCGCGGAGGGGCGTGGTCGGCCTATCTCGCGGAGACCAGGGCGGGGGCTGAGGCCGCCACCGAACGCGTGCTCTCCGGCCTGAAGCCGGAGCCCCGGGGGGAAGTGACCCTCGCCGATTTCGATCCAGAGGGTGAGGTGAAAGTAGTGGCGGCAGCTCTCTACGCTGCGTCCGGACTTCCCGACGATCAGCTTCTCGCCATGGCTCGCCGGATGACCGCGGACGAGCGCCGCCGCCTCCTCGAATCCTACGTGGGCACGCGTGGGAACCGGCGCCACAAGCCAGGGCGTGCCTTCGAGCGGACATCATACCGGTTCGACATCGTCGGCGACTACGGGGCCTTCCGCGATCTACAGCGGCACCGCCTGCTGACGCTCGAGTGGCAGCGTCTCGCGACGACTCACGGCTACGTCATGCCCGAAGCCGTGGCCGCTGCCGGCGGCCAGGCCGAGTGGGAACAGGTGATGGACGAGTCCGCTGCGACCTGGGAGGCTATCGCCAGCGCCGGGATGCCCGAGGTGGCCTCCTACGCAGTGTCAATGGCGTACCGAGTTCGATTCGTCATGCAGATGAACGCGCGCGAGGCCATGCACGTCATCGAGTTGCGCACGACCCCCCAGGGACACCCCTCCTATCGGCGGATCTGTCAGGCGATGCACCGGTTGATCGCCGAGCAGGCGGGGCACCCGGCCATCGCGGCTGCCATGCGCTTTGCCGACCACTCGGGGGTGGCCCTGGAACGCCTCGAGGCCGAGCGCGCTGCCGAGCACCGCCGCCACCGGTCCTGAAGCGCGGCCGGCTCGCGGCGCCCTGGCTAGCGGGGGGATGCGGGGCCTCGACGCTGGTGCATCCTCACCACGTGCCATCCGGCGCGCTCGTCGTCGGTGACGACCGGCGGCGTGCCGAGCGAGTCCACGTAGTACGCGAGATCCCAGAGCTCGTCATCGTCGAGGATCAAGTGGTAGGACGGCATGGGAGTGCCGTCGAGTCCGGTGAAAAGGGTGCGGGCGATGTCGCGAGGTGTCGCTCCGCCCTTGAGCGGTCGGCGGGTGAGATCGGAGGGCTTGATCTTGAGGTCCTTCGCCGATGGGCCATCGCCGTGGCCCTCGGGGCCGTGGCACTCTCGGCATTCGCCCTTCTCGTAGGCTTTGCGGCCTCGCGCGATGGCCTCGGGGGTCCGGGCCGGCGGGGAGGGGATCGGGAGCGGTTTCGGGGGTGTGGCCGTCGCGAACTTCGGCGACAGACTCTTGATGAAGTCGATGACGGACCGAACGTCCGTGTCGATCAGATGGTCCTGGGGCACCATGCCGGTGCCCGGGATCCCGGTCACGACGCTCCGCCGGAGGTCGTCATCGGTTGGGAGCTGTCCGGTGGCCGTCGAGCGGAACTTGTAGCGGCCCGTGGTCAGGTCGCGGGGAGCCGAGGCGAAGTGGTGGGCAGCCTGCCCCTTGCCGTCACCATGCTCGCCGTGGCAGATGGCACAGTTCGCCTCGTAGACCTTTCGGCCGCGCGTAGGGTCAGCGGGCTGGCCGAACGAGGAGTGGGCCACGCAAAGCAGAGCGCTCAGGGCCATGACCGCCCGCGCTCGCCAGCCCACCGGGCTTCACTCCAGGACGACGAACTGGCCCACCACGTGCGCGGGATGGAGCTGGCACTTGATGGGAAAGATCCCGGCCTTATCGGCCTTGAAGCTCACGTCCTTGGCCTTGTTCCCGTCGACGACTTCCTTCACGCCGAAGGCCTCAATCTCGAACCCGTGCTCCTCCGCGTGGCGGTTGATCAGCTTCAGGGCCACGGTGTCGCCCTTCTTGGCCACGATGGTCGGCGGTTCCCAGATCTTCACGCCTTGTGGTGTCTCGATGTTCACCACGGTGAGGGCGATCTCTCCCGCGATGAGGGGCACCGCGAGCGCGACTGCGCCGAGCAGGAGGGCGCCACTCAGGATGGCGGACCGGCAACGTTGACGGGTCATCGCGTGAATTCCTCCTTTGTCTTCGCGAGGGCGCGAGGAGGTCGATCGAGGGCCGCGACCCTCGGCTTGATCTGAGCGAGGGCAACTTCGCTCACGGCGTGGCCTCGAACTCCTGCCGGGCCTTGGCCACCAGGGAGGGATCGGCGAGCAGATCGAACGACGTCATGGCCATGGTTTTGGCGGCGATCAGCATTCCCTCCCGGGCGAGGGGCGCGGCGGCCGCGGCCTCGAAGGCACGGGAGTGAATCGGGGTACCTTCGGGGGCGATCTTCACGAGGGGTTGAATGGCCGGAATCACCTGGCTCACGTTGCCGACGTCCGATGAACCCAGGCGGTCGCGGACCTCGGGAGACTCCACCGCCCCGAGGGCCTGGAGGTTTGCGCGGAAGAGGTCGAGAAGCGTCTCGTTGCGCTTCATCGGCTCATAGGCGTGTTCGTTCTCCACGACCTTGAGTGAGCATCCCGTGGCCCGGGCGGCGCCCTCCGCGCACGCGATCACCCGACGGTGCAGCTCCCACATGTAGTCGAGCTTCGCCGCGCGCACGTAGAACAGGGCGGCCGCCGCCTCCGGGATGATGTTGGCGGCCGCGCCGCCATTCGTCACAATGCCATGGATGCGCGCATCAGGGCGAATCTGCTGGCGCAGCATGCTGACGTTGTTGAAGGTTTGGACGACGGCATCGAGCGCGTTGACGCCTTCCCAGGGGTCGGCGGCGGCGTGGGCGGCCTTGCCGGTGAACTCGAAGCCCACGCGGACGATACCCAGAAGATCCTGGTGCCCGATCCACCGGTCCCACCCGTGCACCATCATAGCGACATCCACGGACTTGAAGACGTTCCCCTTGAGGAGTCGGACCTTGCCACCACCACCTTCCTCGGCCGGGGTCCCGACGACCACCAGGCGTCCGCGGGGCAGCGTGGCCCTCACGCGCGCCAGGGCCGCTCCGGCTCCGGCGCCAGAGGCGGCGATCACGTTGTGCCCGCAGGCGTGGCCGATGGCGGGGAGGGCGTCGTATTCGCACAGGATGGCGATGGTGGGGCCGTCGCCGTTGTCGATGATGGCTCGAAACGCCGTGTCGATTCCTGCCACCCCCCGCTCGACCTCGTAGCCCTGGGCGGCGAGGAAATCGCAAAGCCAGCCGGCCGCCTTGATCTCCTGATAGCCGAGTTCCGGGTTGGCGTGGATCTGGTGGGAAAGCTGTTCCAGCTCATCGGCGAGGCTGTCGACAGCCTGACCAATCAGGGCTTTGACGGTACTCATCGGGATCTCCTGACTCGGTGCGAGTGGTTCAAGGGTGGGGGAAATATAGCACCGGCCAGAGCGGAGCGGCCGCGGGCTCGGTGAGGGCGACCCCCTCAGTGGACCTCTTCCGGAAGCTCCTTCTGGAACAGCTCGCGCGCCTGGCGTCGCCTGGCCTCGGCGAGCGCATCCGGAGCCTCGCTGCTGAGCACCGTGTACAGATGCTCGGCGGAGAGCGTCGCGGGCAGAAGGACGTAGTCGGCCCCGGCGTTGTAGAGCCCGGTCGCCCCCGTCAGCGTGTCGGCGGTGACGATGACCTGCGCGTTGGGAGCGAGGCTGCGCGCCCAACGGAGCAGGCGCTGGTTGTCGATGCCCTTCAGGAACCAGTCGGAGATGCTCGACACGATCACCGAGGCCCGGCCGATCCCCGCGTGCTGCAAGGTCTCCGGATTCGAGATGTCGCCGTAGTGCGACTCCACTCCCGCCGCCCGCAGTCGCTCCAGGGTCTCGGGGTTGAAGTCGATAGCCACCACGCGGTTCTTCATCTCTGGTCGCGTCCGCTCGAGGTGCTCGAGAAAGGCGAGTCCTTCCCGGGACACCCCGAGCAGGAACAGGTCGTGGTGGCCGACGGGGTGAGCGCTGGGCGTCGGGGCTTCCTCGCGGCGGGCGCCGAACCAGCGCAGGATCCCGATCATCGCCAGGGCGCGGGCGATCCGGGTGGCAATCTCGTGGTTGAACAAGGTGGTGTAGGTCGAGGTCACCGACATGAGGAGCAACGTGTAGAGGACGAGCGAGCCGACGCCTTCGCTCACGTGCCCATGTTCGGTTCCGAGGTTCACGATCACGAGGGAGAACTCGCTGATCTGCGACAGGTTGATGGCCACCACGCCCGCCGTGCGCGCGTCGAGGCGGAGTCCGGCGAAGATGGCGTAGATCGACACGAAGCGGCTGGCCACCACGAAGAGCGCGACGGCGCAGGCGAGGAGGATGAGGGGCAACGATGGCGCGGGAACTTTCAACCCCAGGGCCACGAAGAACAGGGTCACGAAGAAGTCGCGCACGCCAGACAGGCGCCCGATGACCTCGGTGCCGTAGGGGAACGAGGCGATGGTCATCCCGGCGATGAGGGCCCCCATCTCCTTCGAGAGTCCGAGCGCTCCCGCCGTCCCGGCCACCAGGAAGCACCACGCCATGGAGGCGACGAGCACCATCTCCGGCGACTTGGCGATCGCGCGGTAGAGCCGCGGAAGGATCCAGCGCGACAGGGCGGCCGCCCCGGCCACCAGCCCCGCCCCGGCCGCCAACGACGCGATCAAGGGCCCGGCCCTGAGCGAGCCCAGGTTGGGTTGGAGGGCCAGGAAGGCGATGGCCCAGATGTCCTGGAAGACGAGCACGCCCAGCGTGATGCGCCCGCCCAAGGTGCCCATCTCGAACTTGTCCGACAAGAGCTTTACCACGATCAGGGTTGAGGAGAGGCTCAGCGTCACCCCGAGATACAGGCGATCGAAGGGCCCGCCGGTCATGACGGCGATGGGGGCGGCGGCGAACCACGCGAGCACCGCGCAGATGGGGAACTGCAGAAGTCCGCTTACGATGATGGTACGGCCCGTTTGGAGCAGTCGCGGGATGCTCAGCTCGAGCCCGATGATGAACAGGAGGAGGATCAGGCCGATCTCGGAGATCAGCTCGATGCTCGCCTCGTCGGTCACCATGCCGAGCCCGACGTTGGGCCCGAGGAGGGCGCCGCCGAGGATGTACCCGAGGATCAGGGGTTGCTTGATGGAGCGGGCGAGGAGGGCCAGGAGCGCGGCGGCGATGATGCTGACGCTAATGGCGCTGAGCAGATCCTGGTCGTGCATGGGCCGCGCGGGGACAGATTACCATCCTTCGGCGGCCACGCCGCGGCGCGGCCGGAGGCGGTTTTGGTAGAGTACCAAGGGTGGTACGCCCATCCGTTGTTTCGAAGGTGGCGCTGAAGCTCATCATGGCCGTCATGATCGCGACCATCGCGTCGCGCGCGGCGGCCATCGAGCTGCCCCCGAACTTCGAGGAGGCCGCGGTTGTCCCTGGCGGGCCGAACGGGCTCGCCTGGCCAGTCGGCTTCGCCTTTCTCCCCGATGGTCGCGTCTTGATCATTCAGCAGTCAGGAGAGATCCGCCTTGTCGTCAACGGCACCCTGGTCGCGGACGCGCTGCTCGCCATGCCCGAAGTGGAGTTCAACGGTGAGCGCGGGCTTCTCGGCATCGCGGTGGATCCGGATTTCCCGGCGCGGCCGTTCGTCTACGTCCTATATTCCGACAACGGGAGCGAGAACTCGCATCTGGCCCGCTATGCCCTGGCCGGCAATCTCGGCGATCCGAACTCGACGAACCTCACGATCAGCCCCACATCGAAGCAGCTCTTGATCAACCAGATCCCGGATGTCGCGGGCAATCACAACGGCGGCACGATCCGCTCCAGCCTCGATAACATGCTGTACATCAGCATCGGGGACGACGCAGACGCCTGCGCCGCGCAGGATCTGGCCCAACTCAAGGGGAAGATCCTCAGGGTTAAGGTGGACGACTCGATCACGCCGCTCGATCTGGCCACGATGGTTCCGGCCGGCAACCCCTTCGCCGGCAGCGCGAACGTGAACGCAAGGCTCGTGTGGGCGTACGGGCTGCGCAATCCTTTCCGGTTCTCGATCGATCCGCTTACCGGAGCCGTGTTCGTCGGGGATGTCGGCAATGCGCAGCGTGAGGAAGCCAGCCGGGGGACACCGACCGGCGGCGACAACTTCGGCTGGCCTTACTTCGAGGGCACCCTGCCGTTCGCCGATTGCAATGGCGGGGAGCCGGATCCGCTTAACCTCGTTGCCCCGATCCTCGAATATGTGAATGCTGGAGGGACCGCCGATGCCATCATCGGCGGCCCGGTGTACAAGGCGCCGGCCGGAGCAGGGGTCGAGCTTTTCCCGCCTAACTACCAGGGCGTTCACTCGCCGCCGACTACTATCGCCGCTTCCTATACGCGCTCCGCTTCAACTGCGTGACCGGGATCTGGGAAAAGATTCCAGGAGCGACCCCGGAGTTCTGGGCGACCGATCTCGCCGACGGCGTGGCAGACATGGCGGTGGGCCCCGACGGGGCGCTCTACTACCTGTCGCAGTCGCCTGGGACGGGTGGTGCCGGGAGCTTCCGCAAGATTCGCTACATTGGCCTCCAGCCGGGGGCCAACAAGACCTTTACGGTGCCACCCTGCCGTGTGCTCGACACGCGCAATCCAGGGGGCGGCGGAGTCCTGGCCGGGAACGCTTGCCGCAACGTTCGCGTAACCGGCTCGGGGCTCAACCAGGGCGCCGCTAGCACGTGCGGCGTGCCCACCACGGCCACGGGGGTACACGTGAACGTCGTGGCGGTCGGCCCGACGATGTTCGGCCATCTCACGGTATTTCCGTTCGGCTGGTCACCACCGCTGGCGAGCACGATCAACTTCACGCCGGGCCAGAACGTCGCGAACGGGATCCTACTGCCGATTTGTGATGAGGCGGCGGGGAGCACGTGCATGTCCGACCTCGTCCTCCAGGCGGGCCCCAGTGCCAGCCACGTGGTCATCGACGTCACCGGTTATACTGCGGCCCCGTAGAATTTAGGCGGGTCCGTGCTCCAGTACCACACATTGCATCATCGTTCTGTTGGTTGCTCGATGGGGCTGGCCGGACACCTCGGAACGTCGAACGTCGCGGGGCGCGACGCGAGATCAGCAACCGCCGCCTGGTCATGTTGACACTCGCGTCGATACCAGCGTTTGGTGGCGCGGCCCGGTTCGCCCATCGAGAAACGGCGAGGAACGACCATACTGTGAGTGACGGAACGGAAAAGGATGAGAGTATCCCCGTCAGTACTTTGGCAAGATAGAGGGGACCTCGCCCAAAAGAGGCTCGCGGGCTCTCGTCATCTTGGATCGGCTCGCCGGGCCGCCCGATGAATGTCGGGATCGATTCTCATAGCGCGGAACGTGAAGGTGAGGGGAATGCGACGTACTGTCGGGGCCTGATCTCGGCACTCCTCAACGGCAACGGCAAGGACGACCTCACCCTCTTCGCGGCGGATCCCGCGCACCGTTTCTATGGTGCCCTCGATGGTCGGCGCCCGCTTCAGACGGTGCGCGTCACGCAGGGTGCCGGTGTTGCCCGCCTCGCCTTCGCTCTCGGCCGGGCCGCTGCTCGCGCCAGGGTCGACTGTTTGCATGTGCAGTACTTCACTCCACTGGGCTACGGTGGACCTCTCGTCGTCACCATTCACGACCTCGGCTTCCTCCACGTACCAGAGGCCTTTCCACGAGGGCTGCGGGTAGCCATGCGCGTGCTCGTCCCGAAGAGCCTCGCCCGAGCGTCGCACATCATCACCGACTCCGAATTTTCCCGGCGAGACATCGCGAACCGCTACGGCGTCGACTCCGATCGGATCACGGCGATCCCACTGGCCGCGCAGACAAGCCTTCGGCCCTGCCCGGTCAACGACGCGGTCAAGGTGCTCTCGCGTTACGGCCTCCAGCCCGGCTTCGTCTTCGCGCTCGGCCGGCTGAATCGGAGGAAGAATCTCGGTCGACTCATCCGCGCAGCCGTCCTCCTCAGGACGAGCGGCACTGCGGACCCCCAGGTGGTCGTTGCTGGCAAGCCCGACTTCGGAGCCGAGCAGATGCTCAAGCAGACGGGTCAGCCAAGCCAGGACCGCAGGGTACGGTGGGTTGGTCTCCTGCCTGAGGAGGATCTTCCGGCCTTCTACAGCGCCGCGGCCGCCTTCGTGTATCCTTCGCTCTTCGAGGGGTTCGGGCTTCCGATCCTCGAGGCGATGGCGTGCGGTACTCCGGTGATCGCCTCGACGCGAGCTTCCATACCAGAGCTCGTCGGCGATGCGGGTCTGCTGGTCGACCCCGAAGACGTCGAGGCGCTGGCGGCCGCGATGGGGCGGGTCCTTCTCGATCGCGCCCTCGCGGATGAACTGGCCCGGCGCGGCCTGGTGCGGAGCCGCCAGTACTCCTGGGAGGAGACCGCCCGTCGCACGCTGGCGGTGTACCGCGCTGTCGCGACACGCTGAGCTGCGATGAGCGTCCGCCAAGGGCCGAATGGCTGAGCTACCCGATCCTCCCCGAGGCAGCGGTGCAAAGCCGATATCACGGAGTCGGCTGGAGATAGCCGGTGACATCGATCACGATGTGCGCCGATGCCGGGCCCATGGTAACCGTGAAATCGAATGAGCAGGAGACGGTGTCGGTGTCGCAGATCGGCACGAGGACGCCGTTGGCGATCGTTTGGCCGGCAGAGAAATTCAATGTGCTGGCCAACGGCAGGGACGACGGCCAAGGGTGGACGGTGAGATGGCCCAGTCCGCTAGGTCCCACTGCCACAACGTTGATGAACACGCCTTTGGCTGGTCCCAAGGGCACTCCACAGTTCGTCTGTCCCCCCTGACTCGGAAAGGTTCCGGCGACCTGGAAGCTCCTGGAGCCGGAGGGGGGAATGGGCCGCCGACGATCCGGGTGTCGACAATCCGACAGGGTGGGACGGTAAGCGTATCGTAGGGCCCGCCCGCCCGGGTGGGCGTCGCCCCGGCGCAGAACGCGCCAACCAAGACGGATACTGAAAGTAGCGCGCCAACACACCGCTGGGTCATCGTCACCTCGTTCCCCTCCTGTGCCGGCGGTCAATGAGTCGGGGCTTCTCTCCCTATCACGGCGGTGGGGGCCAGGTAACCGGTCACATCGATGACCACGTGAGCGGCCGTGGGTCCCATGGTTACCGTGAAATCATACGAGCACGACGTGACGCTTGAATCGCAGATTGGGATCAAGACGCCGTTCGCGATGGTCTCGCCCGTTGAGAAATTGAGGGTGCTCGCGAGGGGAAGTGGCGTCGGGTACGGATGGATGGTGAGGTGGCCAGGGCCGCTTGGGTTCACCGCTACCACATTGATGTGCACGGCCTTGCTGGGCCCCAGTGGGACGAGGCAGTCAGATGCTCCGCCCTGCCCGCTGAGCGCTCCGGCGGCCAAGAACGCTCGAAAGCCGTGGGCGGCGATGGGGCCGCCCGCGAGACCGGTGTCGACGAGCCGGCACGGCGCGACGGTGTAGGTTTTGTACCCGTCGGGCGGAGGGCCGATTGCCGGTAACGCGTCGAAGATCTCGATGCGAGACGTGGTGATGCCGTTGCGTGGGTCGGTGATCGGCAGCCCGGTCGTCTGAAGCGCCCTGAGGATCTCCGGCACCGTCGCCGACGGCGTCGTCTGCTTGAGCATGGCCCAGGCGCCCGCCACGTGGGGAGCCGCCATGGAGGTTCCCTGGAAGTTCGCAAAGGCGTTGCCAGGGATCGGGGAGTTGATCGGCTGGCCCGGAGCGAGCAGCGAGAGAAAGGACGCGCTGTTAGAGAAGCTCGAAATGGCGTCCGTCGTCGTGCCTAAGGAACCATCCTGCGTGGAGCCCACGCTCAGGCGGTTGAGATACATGCGGGGGCACTCATGGAATCGGTGAAGCCGTCGTTGCCCGAGGAGATGACGGTGGCGATCCCAACGGACTTGAGGTTGTCAATCGCCACCTTTCGAGCATCCGAGTCGCAGTTGAGAAGAAGCGTCCACCGCCGATGCTCATATTGACCGAGGCGAAGGGATAGTCGTTGCGTAGCGCGTAGACGCGCTCGAACGTGGACGGGGAGGGACGCCGCCACCTACGCAAATTTGAGGCAGCGGCTTTCACCCGTCCTGCCACTCCGTGCGCCGCGCGCCGTGGTCGCCGGGGGCGCGAATGTCTTCCTCTGACGAGGTAGGGAAAGGGTGGCCGAGGAGATGACAATGCGAACCCCGATGTGGCTTCTGCTCTTGACGGTCGCTCTGGTGGGTTCTGGGATGTACCCTCCTCACGTCCTCGCAGCAGACGATGATGGCTCGGCAGCGCAGCCTCTCTGCGGTTCGGGGTAATCGTGCCCGCGACGCTCATCATCCTGTCTGGGTGTGATACATTGTCACTCTCCCCTTTCCTTTTTTTCCGACCTCCCACCCATTTCGTGAACACAGTAAACGACAAGCTCGTGGCCATTCCGACTTGGGAGCACGTTGCGCTCGCCGTGCCGCCGCACAGAGGCCATTGTGGCCCGAAGGGTGCGATTCTATTTTCCGTTGACTCGACTCCACGAATCTGGCGATCGAGTATGGCGTGCTTCGAGGGAGATAGATCGCACTGCTCCCCGACGAGCGATGTCGTCTACGGCTCGAGTCAGTGGCCACTCGTCACCGCGGCAGGGGTTCTCGACTGCGACGACGGAACAAGGCTGTGGCGGGAGTTGTGGACCGCAGGGCTCAAACGACTCCCAGTTACTGCGTCTGCCCGGGGGTGACCTGCTCTTGATTCATCAGGGGGTTAGGCGGGACGACGATCACGCCACGCTCGGCCTTCCCTGCACCAGTCCTGGCTCGACTAGTCGTGGCGTGGAGTACGTGTTCCGATCGACCGACTGCACTACCACCCAGGGCGGCTTCGATCGACCGGAGGTGCACGTGGATCCATTCAACGACGATCGGATCTACATGGCCGTCAACGGAGCTGTCCCGGGTCGAGTTGTCGCCGGTTAGCGACCCTTGCCGTTTCGCGTCGCGAAAGCGTGCGCCTACACCTTCAAGTGGGCCATCTGTTCTGGAGCAGGCACCGGACCAACCGGATGACGTTTCACGGGCAGCTGGACAGCGGCCCGTCGAGCCCTTAGCCTAGTCCGCCACGCCGAACCAAGCGCGCCCACGTCGTCATCGACGTCTCCCGCTGCTCGACGTGGCTGGCCAGACACCTCCGAACGTCGAGCTCAGAGCGCGACCCGCCCCGGCTCAATTCTCACAACCCGGAACGTGAAGGAGAGGGAATGCGACGTACAGTCGGGCCTGCCCTCGGCACTCCTCGACGCGGGCCGGCGCCCGGCAAATGCTGTGCTAGCATCGATTTGTTGACCGACGACGGCTACCCACCGAACGCCCACCGAGCGGCCCCGGCGAACGCCATCGCCAGTGACAGAGCCGAAAGACGATGACGGTCTGCGTTGTTTGCGGCTCCTATCCGCCGATCCCCTGTGGGGTGGGCGATCACACGGCAACGCTCGCGGCGGGCCTGCGCGCTCAGGGCCTGCGGGTTCGCGTGATCACCACGCGCCACCCCGAGGTTGACGCGCGGGACGAGGGCGGCGTGCTGCCGCTGCTCCCCAACTGGCGCGTTCTTCAGCTCCCCAGGCTGCTGCGCGCCGTCCGCGCCGATCTCCTCCACATCCAATATCCCGCCGCCGGGTATGGCCGCTCGCTGGCGATCCTCTTTCTGCCGCTCGTCGCGCGTCTCACCCTCGGCGTACCGACGGTGGTGACGATCCACGAGTGGTCAGCCCGCCGGGGCCTGGGGCGGTTCGCCTCGATGCTTCTGGCCAGCTTGGCTAACCACGTGATCACCCCCGATGAAGTCGAAGGGGCGCGGCTCCGGCGCGCCGTTCCCTTCCTCAAGGATCGCGTCACCGTCGTCCGCCAGACGACCAGCATTCCCGTCACGCCGGCCGACGTCGCCGCCGTGCGGCGAGAGCTGGGCGTCGACGAGTCGACCCCCGTGCTCGCCTTCTTCGGGCTCATCAAGCCCGTCCATCGGCTCGAGATTCTGCTCGACGTGCTCGCCGAGCTCGGGCGACGAAAGCGTGTGGCCGTTCTGCTCATGATTGGCGGAGTGGCCGAGTATGCCGCCGCCGAGGGCGAGCGCTACCTTCAGTCGCTCATTCGACTGGCCATCGAGCGCGGCATCGCCGATCGCGTGCGGTGGACGGGCTTTCTCTCCGCGGACCGCGTTTCGAGGTACCTCCAGACTGCCGATGCCTGCGTTCTTCCGTTCGCGGGTGGCGTCGCCATGCGCAATACGACGTTCCACGTGGTGGTCGCTCACGGCACTCCCCTGATCACCACCATGGGCGCCAACACGCCCGACTCGGTCACCGGCCGCTATCCCGACGTGCACTTCGTCGCGGAGGAACGCTTCACGGCCACGAATATCGTCGACTTGCTTCCCGCGCTCCTGCGCCGAGGCGCGTCCTCGCGCCGCGATGAGGACGCCGCGCTTCGCCAGATCTGCACCGAGCATGTCCACGTGTACAAGACGGTGCTCGCCCGAGCTGGGAAACCGAACCGGGTGCCGTCGGAATTCACGGGCCCGCGATGAGGCATCTTCCACCCGGGGCGTGACGCCTTCGCGAACGCTCGGTCACCGCCGTCGCCGACCGCCCACCAGGCCTCTAGGTGGTTCGCCCTGGTGCGCTCGCTCCCTCCGCTCCGCGACGGCCCCATTCACGAGTTGGTCGTGGGGGGCTGGACAGAGGGGGAGACGAAGGCGTTCGGCGGCGACGGCATCGATTGATCAGGCGGGGACGAAGAACCGGTACTCGCCGACGTTCTCGGGACAGTGCCCCGTCACGGGAACCACGGGCGTGGAGGAGCGCGTCCAGGACGGTGCGCCCGGTGACGCAGATGCTCGCCTACGGGATCGGCGCGGTGCGAGGGTTGTCCGCCGCGAGGCAGAAGCGACAGAAGGGATCCGTGAGGGGCAAGCATCCACCGCAGAGCTCCTCAATGGCGCGTACAGAAGAAGGTGGTCTGAATAGAGCTTCGAAGGGGCGACAACATGGAGAGCGGCGCCGTCGAACGCCATTCGGAGGGTGGGATTCTGCCGTATGCGCGCTGGACGGCTCAGCTGGAAGAGCTGGCCCGACGCTTTCGTGAGGCCGACCCGTACCCCCACCTCGTCATCGACGACTTCCTGAGCCCCGCGGCCGCGGATCTGTGCCTGCGCGAGTTCCCCCCCCTCGATTCGAGCGAGTGGATCCACTACACGCACGTCAACGAGCGCAAGTACGGGAAGTCCGACCGCGGCTCCTTCAGGCCCGCTCTCCGCGCCACCATCGACGAGCTCAACTCGACGCGCTTCGTGCGCTTTGTCGAGCAGCTCACCGGCATCGAAGCACTGATCGCCGACGAGGCGCTGATGGGCGGCGGGCTGCACCAGTCGGGAAATGGCGGCTACCTGAACATACACGCCGACTTCACCGGGCACCCGCACCACGCGCGCTGGCGCCGCCGTGTCAATCTCCTGGTGTACTTGAACCGCGACTGGCAGGAGTCGTACGGCGGCCAGCTGGAACTCTGGGATCGGCAGATCAAGCGCTGCGTTCAGCGCATCGCGCCGGTGTTCAACCGAGCCGTCATCTTCCGCACCGATCCTGACTCGTTTCACGGGCATCCGGACCCGATGATCTGTCCCACCTCGTTCACGCGCAAGTCACTGGCGCTCTACTACTTCACCGACGAGCCGCAGCCGTTCATGGTGCGCTCGACGGAGTATCGCGCGCGCCCGGGCGATGGGGCGCGGGCCGTGTGGATCTATCTCGATAAGATGGCTCTGCGCGGCTACGACAAAGTGAAGCGCAGGTTTGGCCTCAGCGACCGCTTCGCCAGCGACCTGCTCAAGCGTCTCGGCCGACGGAAGGACCGTGAAGACGTAGAAGGCAACCCATGACACAAGCGCGGCAGTCCCCATCGCATCAAAAACTTCGTGAGTTCTTCGACCGACAGCAGGCGACGAATCACTACGAGGCGCTGAAGCGCATGACGGGTAAGCTCGACCTCGTCGCCGCCGATTACCTGAACACCGAGGTGCGCGGTGATGCCCTGGCGATCGGCGGGATCTGGGACTTCTTCGCGTGGGGTGACCATCTGCGTAACCTCACCGTCCTCGACCTGTCGCCGGAGATGCTCAAGGTGTACTGCCCGCCGCGCGCACGTGGCATCATCGGTGACCTCTACACGTGCGAGTTCCACCCGGGGAGCTTCGATTCGGTCGTCTTTCCGCTGATGCTGCATCACACGCCGCAGGGAAGCTGGCGGTCGTCTGAGGCGCGCATCGACGAGGCGATGGCGCGGGCCCAGCGCTGGCTGCGCCCGCCGGGGAGGGTGTTCATTCTGGAGTACTGCCCACACCCGGCTTGGTACCCGCTGCAGCGAGGTCTGCTACCGCTCACCCGGGGATTCCTGAAGGCATTCAATCAGCCCCTGGTCGTGATGTACACTCGGGGGTTCTACGAGCGCATGCTGCGGGCGCGCTTCGGGTCGTGCGAGGCGCGCCGGATCGACCCCGAGGGGTTCAACTACTGGGCGTGGTATCCCGTGTTCATGTCGATCCGCTGGCTCAAGATGCCGTTCGCAATTTATCCAAAGTTGCACATCTTCGCCGCGCCCGGGAGATCCGGCGCTGAGCTCGCGACCGATTTGCGATGACTTCGATGTCGAGGGCCACGAGAAACGCCGAACCGCTCTACGAATGCTGATGTGACAAGAACACCTTCACCACCGAGGCACCGGGACACGGAGATTTCACAGCCTGTCAGGGCCGTCATCGCCCCGCCGGTGCCGAATGGCGAGCCGGCTACTCAAGGTTCGTTCACGCATAGACGGCGTTCGCCGAACCACAGGACTGTGAGCGCCACGACGACCGTCAGCGATATCGCGGCCCCGGCGCGGAAGCTCACGGGCCGGTACACGAACCTCACCGTCCACCGCCCAGCCGGCAACGCGACCGCGCGAAAGGTGAAGTCGGCGCGATAGAGAGGCACCTCGCGCTCGGCCACGTACGCCTTCCACCCCGGAAAGTAGTTGTCCAGGAGCAAGAGGAACCCTGGGCGCGGCGTGACTGCCTCGACCGTGACCTCGTCGGGCTCATACTTCGCGATCCGGACCTGTGCGGCGGAGATGCCGGGGTCGACGGCCCCGGGGGGCAACTCCGGTTTCTCTTCGAGGAGCAGCATCCGCTCCGGATCGAAGCCGCCCGAGCGCACGGTCTGCAGGATGGTCTCTGGCGACTCGACTCGATGCTCGAACACGATCAACGCACGCTCCCGATGGTGTCGGTATCGGAGGATGGCGATCTCCTTGTCGTACACGAGCTCGAACCCCTCGGGGACGGTGGGACGCTGGGGCACCAGCACGTACTTCACGTTCAGCAGATCGAGCGGCGGGGGCAGGCGGTCGGCGAGCCGGTAGAACCAGAAGTTTCCCGCGTGACCGGTGATCATCTCCTCGTAACGTCTCAGGGAAGTGAAGTCGATGCCCCGTGCATCGTCGAGGCCGTAGACCTGGGCCGTGTTGGGCACAAGCACGGCCGACAGGCCCAGCACCCGGAAGGTGGATGGATCGCTCTGAAGGAAGCGGATGGACTCGGTGGGGGGATAGTAGCGCTCCCGGGAAATCGCCGGGTTGTATCCAGTCGCGAACCACAGAAGGTCCATCGCCGCCCATCCCACGCAGATGGCCTGGACCCAGCGCCCCGGCAGCCGCCCGAGCGTCGCGAGTATGGTGACGAGCAGCCCGGCCCCCAGGACCCCCATCTGCCCCATGAGGAATGAACGCGCCGGCCCGTCGAGCCTCGCGAATGGGGAGCCGATCACACTCCAGAGTGCCGCGAGCCCGAGGATCACGGCGGCGGTGAACGCGATGGCCAGCGCTCGCCACTGCGTCCGCGCGCGCGCGCGAGCCAGCGTGTCCAGGCCGAGCCCGGCGAGCACGGCCAGGCTCCAGTCGACGACGAGCAGCAGGCGCTGATGGTTCACGTCCTTCAACCCGGGCAGGGCGCGCATGACGGTCGGCCAGGGCGGGACACCGTAGATGATGAGGAGGCAGACAAGCGCCAGACCGGCGTGGAAGAGGCCGACCCGGCAGCGCCGCCGAATGGCGCCGACGAAGGCCAGAAAAAGGGCGAGCACCCCCACGTACGCCGTCCGCTCGTTGAAGTTATTGTTCGGTGATGGCGACCAAAGTCCGAGGGCGGCCGGCACATGCTCGAAGCCGGCCGCCGGGCTTCCGGACAGAAACGGCAGGAAGAAGTGAATCAGCGTGTGCGGTGCGAGACGACTGCCCGCTCGGTCTAGAGCAGCGGATGACACTGCGCTCGAGCTCTCGCGGTAGTACTCGAGGTACGGAAGCACCTGCGCCGCCGCCACGAGCACGCCCGCGGTCAGGGCACCGGCGAGCATGAGCATTCGCGTCACCCGTCGTTCCCTGCAGGGCTCCGCCCACCGAAACACGAAATAGGCCACCGCCGCCATGGTGATGTGCACGACCGTGGGCGGATGGCCGCCGAGGAGAATGACGCCGAAGACGATCGCGACGCCGATCCAGCAACGCAATCCCAGGCGCTCATTGAACTGTCGCTCGATCAGATACAGCAAGAGAGGAAGCAGGATGGCGCCGTTCACGTGCGGATGGCCGAGCCAGACGATCATGAATCCCGACAGCGCGTAGACGAGCCCGGCGAAGAGCGCGGCCCCAGGCACCACACCGAGGCAGCGCATGTACATCATCGTGAACGTCCCCGCGAGCAGGAGTTTGATGAAGGCGGCGACGCCACTGGCCACGAACGGGTCGATCGGCGACAGCAGCAAATTGAGGGGATAGAGCGCCGCCCCCTGCATCGACGCCAGGCTCGGCATTCCGCTTCCCAGGTGCGGGTTCCAGAGCGGGAGGCGTCCCTTCAGGATCTCGTCGTGAAAGAACTGCCGCAGCGGGACAAAAACCTCGTACTGGTCGGCCAGCAGATAGTTGGATGGCGCCACCCGCCAGGTAGGGGCCCATGGCGGGAAACGAAGAACTCCGTCGGCCGGGACCAGTCCCCTGCCGAGAAACAGCGATTCGCGAAGCAAGACGGCGAGCACCACCGCGAGCACCGCCACCCCAGTGACGGTTGCCGCCGTGGAGCCGGCGAAGATCCGATCCCTCGCGGCCAGAGCGACGTCGTCAGGCGGCGCGGAACGACGCGTCTTCGGCCTCGCCACTACCGAGCCCGCCCCCGGCTCACGGCAGACACTCACGACATCGCGTGCGGAGACCGCTCCACCGGCCGCGCCGACGATGCCTTGGGATGGAGCGCGCAGGCCGAGGCGTCGGCCACCGGGCCGGCGCGGGTCCGGCCCTCGGTGACCGTGGTAGCCCAGAGCTCCCGGAGCCCGGAAAGCACGGCGAGATCGACGTCGGCGACCACCATGTCCTCGGCGGTAGCGCTCGCCTCGGCGAGGATGTCACCACGGCCCGAGACGATCATGCTGGCGCGGTGGGCGACCAGGCTTCGAGCGACGCGCCCCGTTCGCGGTTCGCGGATCGTTCGCGCCAGACCGATCGGCAGCAGGGCAAGGCCGAGCGTCAACGCAGAGTTGCCAGCAGACGAGATCGCGAGCGCCGAAGGCCGCGGCGGCGGCGCGCGAGGACCGGCAGCAGCGCGAGCGGAAGGAGGACAAGCTTGATGGCGAACGTCAACCCGGGAACGCCTCCGCGGCGAGCCTGAGGCGTCGCCCGCGAGTGCGCGTCGCAGGGTGCGACGCCCGTCCGTGCCGGATCTGTGATCGCGGGCAGCGTTGCGGCTCACACGCCTGCGCCACCGACGGGTCACGCTCCACGCCGCCGGCGCTTCCAGTATGATTGACGCCATCCATCTCGCCCCGTATCGTACGATTCCTTCGGCCAGGGGCAAAAATTGGGACAAACGCCCGCACCGGTCGTCCCTCGTGGCTAGCGCCTCTTGGACAAGTGGAGATGCCGGGATCGACGGTCCCGCAGGGCATCTAGGGCTACTCTCGAGGAGCCGCTTGCGGCCAGAATTGAAGGCCCCGGAGCGAACGGTCGGGAGGATCGTCTCTGGGGACTCGATTCGATGCTCGAACACGATCACGGCGCGCTCGCGGTTGGGTCGGTCGAACCAGAATTTTCCGGCCTGACCGGTGATCAGCTCCTCGCAACCTCTCAGGGAAGTGAAGTCGATTCCTCGGCCATTGTCGGGACCGTCGACCTGGGCGGTGCTGGGGGCAAGGACGACCGACGAGCCCAGCGCCCGGAAGAAGGACGGATCCCTGCTGCCGGCGACACCCGCCGATCAAGAGTTCGTTGAGGACTCGCCGCCGTTATGGCGCCATTCGCGGATCGCGAACGGGAAGGGCCGGCGGGCATACTCCATCCCATCGCTCACGCAGTGATAGGGCCGGCCCCGGATCGCCAGCAGCTCGGTCCACATCGAGGCCACGTCCACTACGACGAAGGTCGTGAGGTTATACTCCGCGGTGGCCTCGCCGCAATGCAAGACAAGACCACTCTGTACCGCCCCTGGGGGACGCCGGTCCACCCGCCCTGGGTGCGGACGGGCACCTGGGTGCACAGGCCGGCGACGAGGCGGCGAGCGGGCGGGGCTGGCGCCCGCGCCGCCGCGGCCGCAGAAGCCGGTCGAACGTCGCCTGGTCGGCGGTCGGCAGTGCCGCACGGACGCTCAGTGTCCAACGCCGTCCCAACCCCGGGAGACACGGCCGCCAGATGGTTGACGCCATGCAGATGTGGAGCCGACAATCCCTGCTTGAGCCAATTACGGCCTCGTTGCTCAGCGTGTCCGCCGCCGTCGCCATCGCGATCCCAGTCACGGCGGGCCGCGCCGCGCGTCGCAAGGTGAGCAGCGTGCGGCGACCTCCCCGAGACGTTGCCCTGCGGGCTGAGCGAGGTCAGGCTGCGGCTGGCCCCGCGCGCGAGGCGCGGGCGAGGTGTGGTGGCCCGATGCTGAGCGCGCTTCGCTGCGCCGCGCCGGCGCTGCTCCTCGCGACCGTGGTCCTCGTCCCGTTCCTCGACAAGGCCTTCACGATCGACGACACAATGTTTCTGCGGCAGGCGGAGCAGCTGCTCAACGATCCGGTGCACCCAACGGCTTTCGAGATGGTGTGGTCGGAGTCGACCGAGCCGCGCCGCATGTCGGCCATCATGCCGAGCGGGCCGGGGATGGCGTACCTGCTCGTGCCGTCGGTCGCGTCCGGTGGACACGAGTGGATCGCGCATCTCGAACAGCTCCTGCTCTTGGCGCTGGCGATCGCCGCGACCGCGGCCCTCGCCTTGCGCCTCGGAGGATCGCCCGATGCGGCGCGCGCGGCGGCGCTCCTGCTCGCCGCGACCCCCGCCGCGCTAGCTATGGCCGGTACTGCCATGCCGGACATCCCGGCGATGGCGTTCGGCGCGCTCGGACTGGAGCGCGTGCTCGCCTGGCGCGACGACCAGCACGGGCACCAATGCCTGGTCGCGACCGCGGCGCTTGCGTTGGCTGCGCTTGCGCGCCCGCATCTCCTGCTGTTGCTCGCCATTGCGGCGCTGGCGCTACCCCGGGACTTCCTCGCGCGCGCGAGCTGGCGCAAGACGCGGCTCATGGCGTTCCTCCCGATCGCGCTCGCGCCGGCGGCGGTGGTCGGGCTGACGCTGCTGACCCGCGATCCCGAGGGCGCGCCGAGCGCGTGGCTGGGCGCGGCGCAGACCTTCAGCTCGCTCAAGAACCTCGCGTCGAACGTCGCGGCCTTTGGCGTGCACTGGACGCTCGTGCTGCCGTTTTCGCTCCCGTGGGCGGCGCTCCGCTGGCGCGCGCTCGTGCGACAGCCGCTCCTCTGCGTCGCTGCCCTCGGCCTAGCACTGGTGCTCTTCCCTGCGAGCGACGGCCGCTTCCTCTGGCTCGTGCCCGTGATCGCCCTCACCGCGAGCGCGCTGTGGGACGTGTTCGCCGACGGTTTCCGCCGCCGCGATGCGGTGCAGCTCGTGCTCGGGTTGTGGCTGCTGCTTCCTCTCGCGGTCACGCCGTATCCTCACATGCCCTCGAAATATCTGCTCGCCTCGGCGCCCGCCGCGGCGATTCTGATCGGCCGATCGGTCGCCCTTCGGTCACGCGCCTTCTCGCGCGTGCTCGTCGGCGCAACCGTGGCGGCGGGCGTCGCGCTAGGCGTGGCGATCCTGCACGCCGACGCCTCCTTCGCGGAGCTCGGGCGGCGCGCCGCCGCGGAATGGATCACGCCCCACGTGGCCGCGGGCCGGCGCGTATGGTTCGCTGGCCACTGGGGCTTCCAGTGGTACGCGGAGCGAGCCGGGGCGCGTCCGCTCACTTCGACGCCACCGTATCCGGAGCGCGGCGACCTCGCGGTCTCGAGCCTGCGCAGCTTAGGCGACGGAATCGGGCGCTTCCCACAGCGCAGGCTGCTCGCGCGCATCGAGGACGCGCGCCCCGGCGGGCGCATCATGAGCTTCGCGCTCGGGGCCGGCTTCTACTCGAACTATTGGGGCCTGCTCCCGTGGGCGTGGGGAGGCGAGGTGCTCGAGCGCCTCGAGCTCTGGGAGCTCGAGTAACGCTTCAGGGCGCAGCGCGGGCGATCGGCGGAGCTGATGTGCGCGATGCGCCGTCTCCGAGATCATGCGCGTGAGGGGGTTCCGGCTCATGCTCGAGGCTATGCCAGAGGGGGCCGCATCGAAGGTCTCGCCGGTCTCACGATCGCGCACCCCGGCGAGCCCTGGCGCGAGTGCGCCGCCGCACACCGAGCAGCGGGTCAACTCAACGCGAGCCTTCGGCCGTTGCGTGCCAGGAACCGTGGTCGAGCAAGGCCCAGCCGCGCCAACCGGAACAGCACCGCCGCCCGCAACACGCCGACGCCGTAGACGACGCTGCGCCGGAACGTGACGGACGAGGACTCTTCAGTGTAGCGCGCGGGGCAGGTCACTTCGGCGATGGCGAAGCCGAACCAGATGGCCTGCAAGAGCATCTGGTTGTCGAACACGAAGTCGTCATCATTCTCCTCGAGCGGTACCTCCTCCAGGACCCGTCGGGAGAACGCCCGGTAGCCGGTGTGGTACTCGGAGAGCTTCGCACCAACGAGAAGGTTTTCCGCCGCGGTCAGGAAGCGGTTGCTGACGTACTTGTAACGCGGCATGCCTCCGGCGACCGCCTGCCCGCCGAGGATGCGCGATCCGAGGGCCACGTCGTAGAGACCGCTTCCGATGCAGGCGGCCAGCACTGGGATGAGCCGCGGGGTGTATTGGTAGTCGGGATGCACCATGACGATGATCTCCGCCCCGCGCCGAAGCGCCTCCGCGTAGCAGGTTTTCTGGTTCCCCCCGTAGCCGCGGTTCTTCGGGTGGATGATCGTGTGGAGCTTGAGCCGCCGCGCCTCGTCGACGGTGCGGTCACGCGACTGGTCGTCCACGACGATGATGTCGTCGACGACGTTCCTCGGAATCTCGAGGACGGTCTTCTGGAGCGTCGCCTCGGCGTTGTACGCGGGCATCACGACCGTCACCTTTCGCCCCGAAATCATGGCGTGCGGCCATGAATGCCCAGTGCAACAGGAGGCCCGTGCACTCGCCCGTGGCCGAGGTCCAGTCCTCGGCTCCTCATCAGCCTCAGGAGGGCATCAGGCCGTACTCGTCCCGTGGGATCAGCGTGGCAAGCCCAACGCACCAGCCCCTCAGACTTGGGCGGCATAGCGGACTATTCCTTCCGCGCCTGCCTGCGGCGCAGTTTCGCCCCCGATTGGCCTTCTGCCCCCCCGGATCCCGTTGCCGCACGGCAGGGGTCGGTCCCCACGAGCATGCCATCGCCCAAAAGCTATCCCGCGCCGGGGCGAGGCGTCCATTCGTTTGGCGGGCCCTCCACGGGCGGCCGCGCCATGTTGGAGACCTAGTCGCGGGAACCGCCGGGCCCGCCGTGCGGGGGCGGGCTGGCCTGTGGGACGTTGGGCAACAATGCCGACGACTTCCCCGACAGGCCCTGGCCGGACGCTTCCGCGCGCATCACGCGTTCCTCATCAGACAGCTCTCGGCCCACCTCGACCACCTGGACAAGGTCGTCGCAATCCTGAGCGCACCGTTCGATATGGTGATCGCTCCCTCTGCACTGCGTCAGTTGAACCTGCCTGTGCCCCGCCCGTGGAGTCACCGGAGCCGCAGGACCGTCCAACAGGCTTTCAGGTGGGTCGTGCGCGCGTCTGGCGGCCCGAGCAAAAGTAACTTCACCGCCCTTGCCGCCATGCGCAGGGCGACGACCAGTCGCAAGCCGGCGACCGCGGCTGGCGAGTAGAACTTCCGGTAGAAGCGCAGCGTGCTGCGATAGCTGTGGATGAACATCGCCGGCGCCGCAAGGGCGGTGCTGCGGCCACCGAGATGCGTGACCCGGGCGTCGGGCATGTAGTAGATCAGCCAGCCCCTGCGCCTCGCGCGAAAGCACCAATCGAGTTCTTCGCCGTACATGAAGTAGTCTTCGTCGAGCACTCCCACGTCGCGGATCGCTTCTTGACGCATCATGAGGGCGGCTCCGGAGACCCAGTCCACCGCGCGAACCTCGTCATGCTTCCACGCCAAGACATACTGCCGGCTCAGGATGGGAACGTGCCGACAGAGCCGCGGCAGACGCAGTACCTCCGCCAGATGCTTGAGGGGGGAGGGAAAGCTGCGGCAGGAGGGCTGCAGCGACCCATCCTCGTTGAGGAGCATGCAGCCGACGGCAGCCGCCCGTGGTCGCTCCCTGAGAAAGCCCACCATGCCGTCGATGGCGTGGTTGTGCACAACCGTGTCTGGATTGAGCAGCAAGACGAACTCCGCGCCGGCCGCCCGCAGCACCTGGTTGTTCGCCCGGGCGAAGCCCAGATTGGACGAATTCTGCACGAGCCGGACCCACGGGAAGCTCGTCCTGATCACGGTGACGCTGTCGTCGGATGAGGCATTGTCGACGACGACAATCTCCCAGGGAACGGAGGTGGTGGCGGCCACGGATTCGATGCAACGGCGCGCGAGGTCGGCAGTATTCCAGTTGACGATGATCACCGTCACCGTGTTGATGGTGCGGCCTCCTCCTCGTTTCGCGCGCCGAGCATGGGTTGGCGGGCGACCGGCTCCGCCGTCACGCACTGTGGCTCCTCTCGTCCCGGCCCGATGTGGCCATCGCGGGGGGAGGAGTGGCGGTCCGGGCGCATCGTCAGCCTCGGCGGAGAGAGGGCAGCAGGACTCGAGCCAAGAGCTGGCGCACGAGAAGGGCTTCCTCGGGCCGAATGATGCCGAGTCGCCACACCGCCAACGCGTACACGCCAGACCCCAGGACGGGGCCGCCGATCGGCGCCCACACTCTGCCTATGGCGAGGACACCGGCCAACACCGCGAGCGCGATCGCCGGCTTGCCGACCGCGTCGAGGAACGCGCCCGGCGCGATGGGGAGGCGCAAAAATATGAGGCGAAGGAAGATCAGCCACGTAGCGGCTTGAGCAAGAACGTTCGCGAGGGCCGCTCCGGTTGCCCCCCCCAACGGAACGAAGGCGAGGTTCAGCGCGACGCTGAGCCCAGCCACCACGCCGGTGTGGCGGACTACGGGGCCGAGCGCGGTCCCTGACAACAACACGGCGCTGGTCGATGCATGCAGCATGACGAACATGAGGCCGGCCATGAGGAGCATGAGGGGATCGCCGGCCAAGGCGTAGCGCGAGGAATAGAGAAGATCCACCAGCTCGCGGGCATAGACGACCCCGACCACGACCACTGGGCCAAAGATGACGGCCGAGGCCCGCTGCGACGCTAGGTACAACCGACCCAGGGCGTCGGCACTGTCGCGGTGCAGCTGCGCCATGATCGGAAAGAGCGCCATCGTGAACATGCTGGGAACGAGAGTCAGACCCTCGGCCACCCGATAGGCGGCGGCGTAGATGCCCAGTTCTCGCTCGCTGCGCAGCCAGCCCACCGTGAGGGGTCCGGCGCGGAAGTAGACGACGCTCAGCAAGGCCTGCCCGGCGAACGGTGCGGCCGCGCGCAGGATCGACCGCGCCTCGGAGAGATGCACACCTGTCGCAAACGGCCTCCAGCGGGGCCGTAGCAGCGCGGCATAGGCGACGGCATGAGCGGTCGAGGCACCCACCCACGCGACCACGACTCCCTCGAGGCCAGCGCCCGTGAGCAGGGCTGCCGAGCCGAGCCCTGCATTCAGCACCACGTTGAGATTCTGCAGAGCCGCCACCACATCCATCCGTTCGTCGGCCTGATACACGGCCTCAGCAACTTGAGCGAACCCGGCCGGCAACAGGGAGAGGCCGCCCAGCACCACGAGCCAGACGAGGTCAGGCGAATAGCGGAAGGCGCGGAGGATGAACACAAGGCCAATGTACCCGCCGAGGCTGCAGGCTGCGCGAAGCGCGATGACCGTGACCAGGAATCGAGATGACACGCTTGCTCTCGCCATGTCCCGGACCGTCAGCCAACTCAGACCGGCGTCGCTCATCAGGCCACCTGCCAGCACGGTGACCGTGACGAAGGAGTAGGCCCCGAACGCGTCGACGCCGAGCGTCCGGGCGAGCCACACCGCGTAGGCAAAGTTGATGGCGCGAGCGCAGCCCTGACCCGTGATGAGCCATGCGCTGTTGCGGAGAAGGCGATTCGCAGTGTTCATCGCGCGGCGCCCTAGGATTCGATGAGCGGCGCGGCCACACCGACGCCGCCCGCATCGTGCACGTTGAAGACGAAGGCGTTGAGTGTCCACACCTGACGCGTCTGCGCCCGATCGAGGTTGAGCCCAACCTCGATCTCGCTTGTAGAGCCACCCCCGCCTCCAAGAAGCCACTCAGCCGGCCCACTCTCGCGCCCACTATTCAAGTCCGCCTCGTTGGTGCGCGAGCGAGCGAAAGGGTTGTGGTCGCGGCGGCGGACAACAGGATCGATGGCCCGCAAGCGGATGAGATTCGTGTTCCTGACGCCGCGGCTCATCGATGGCCTCGATCGCCGACGGCAGCAGCTTGGAGATCGGCGTCGGACCCTCGTTGACTCAGAGGAGGCCTGCATCGCCAGAACGGACAGGACAGCCACTCCCCGCTCAAACCGGGACACGGCTAACGCCTCGTCAGGTGCCACAGGGCAAGAGCGAAGGCACCAAGAGAAAGCTCCGAGGATCTTCGGTTCCAGAACCCAGCCTGCCCCGCTGGAGATGATGGGCGCTGATGGGCATCGGCGCGCGTCGAGAACCGACGCGGCGGCCAGACACCAGTCCGGGACGGAGGCTGAAGTGACCGAATGCCCTGCCGTTGAAGGCCAAAGACCTGGGTCGCCGGGAAGGGGCCACAGGACTGCGTCGAGGGCCCGCGCAGAACGCGACCTTGCCCCCGGCGTTGTCGCGGCGTAGCTGCGCCCGGAGGCCTGCGACAGCCACACGCCGCACCGCATCGGTGAGACCAAACACCGAGGGGAGTGTCCGGCGCGCCGGACCATGGTGTCAACGGTTTCCACTGGGGTGTCAACCGCTTTCTGCTCGCGGCGTGGCAGTCACCATCCGATGCCCGCAGTCGAACGGCCGCAGACCGCCCTGGCGGCCACTCCAGCCCGGCGCGGACGATGCCGCCTTACAAACATTTGACACAGCGCTCGCGTTGGTCAGATTCTATGGCGTCCGGAGCCACTTATGTGTCATCCGCCGCGCTCGACGCCCGCGGACGACCAGTATCGCCCCAACGGGCGAGAGGACGTCTGGTGAGTCACGGCCGCGATGGGTGGCCGGTGCCCGTGTAGCAGACGGGCAGACCCCTCTGTGTCATGGGCGCGAATGGACAGCGATGGGAGGAGGACCCCAATGAGACTACGAAGGATCGGAATCATGGTCGCTGGCGGAGCTATGATGATGATGATTGGCTCGTCCCCGAGCCTAGCGTCTGACGACGTCCGGCAGCTAAGAAGCGCCGTCCAGGCGCTGCAAAAGGAGGTGGCTGCCCTTCAGAGCCAGTTGGCGGCCCTGCAGGCGAACAAGGCGCTGGCGCTGGCGCCCTACGTCAGCGTGGCCTCTGACCCGATCAATGGGGTGGCGGGCCCCCACATCATCTTCACAGGCGCCAATATCCACGTCAGGGACGGTTCAGGCATGACCGCCGGGTCGTCTGGTCTGGGCAATCTCATCGTGGGGTACGACGAACCGCCGACTCATGTCAAGTTGAAGCCCCAAGACCGGCAGGGAGCGCACAACCTCGTGGTGGGTTCAGGGCACCGGTTCTCGTTCTTCGGAGGGTTCGTGGCCGGCCATGAGAACATGATTGCCGGCGTCTTCACGACGGTGACCGGCGGCTTCAGAAACGTGGCGCGAGGTGAGTTCTCCACGGTGAGCGGCGGAGAGTCGAACGAGGCGGCCAACTACTACACCGCCGTCAGTGGCGGCGGTCACAACTCGGCGACGGGCTATTGGAGCTGGGTCGGTGGTGGCCAGCACAACGCGGCCCTCGGAGGCTATTCATCCGTGACCGGGGGCCAGGCGAACAGCGCGCCGGGCGGCTACTCGAGCGTCAACGGTGGCTACGACAATCAGGGGTTTGGGGCCTTCTCGAGCGTCACTGGCGGTGAGAAGAACCACGCGCGGGCGCCCTACTCGAGCGTGAGCGGGGGTCGCAAGGGCGAGACCGTCGACAACTGGCAGTGGGTGAGTGGTGCCGGCCAGGAGAAGGTGAGTGGCGCCCCCCAGGAGAAGAAGTGAGTTGGAGAGCCTCTGACACCGACTCACGAGTCCGGAAGCGCTTGACGCGGACCCCTCCAGATCCGCTACATTAGCGGCTGCGGAGAAGCTTGTGCATCGGCGTTGGCTCCTGACCGCCGTGCTCGTCGCCGTGGCGCTGTCCGAAGGGCCAGGCTCGGTCGGCCTTCTTACAGCTCAGACGGGCCCCCAAGTCGGCGAACCCCTCCCCAACCTCCCCGCGGGGATGCTCAACGCCTTTCACGAAGGTCGGCGTCGATTCACGACCGCCGAGACGCCGGCCACGGGCCTAGGGCCGGTCTTCAATGACCGGAGCTGCGTGGGCTGTCACAGCGTGCCCGTACCAGGAGGCAGCGGCGTCGATCCGGGGACGTTCGTCACACGTTTTGGGCGGTTCGGTTTGCAGGAGTCCGATCGGTTCGGCGTGCAGACGCCAAGTCTTCCTTTCAACGCCTTGCTCAATCTCGGAGGTCCGACTATCCAGCGAAAGAGCGTGGCCGAGGACCTGCCCAACTGCGGTCTCGCTGGGGAGGTGGTTCCCCATGAGGCGACGGCTGTCGGGCCCCGGCAGCCCTCACCGGTGTTCGGGCTCGGTCTCATCCAAGCCATCCCCGACACCACCATCCTGGCCCGCGCAGACCCTACGGACGCGAATGCCGACGGCATCGCTGGCCGACCCAATACCCAGAACGGGATCATTGGACGGTACGGTTGGAAAGCGTCAGTGGCCACCCTCACGGACTTCGTTGCCCTCGCCCTTATCAACGAACTCGGCATCACCACCCCCCTGTACCCGAACGAACTCTCCCCCCAGGGCCGGCCTATCCCGCCAGGGTGCAAGACCACGCCCGACGTCGACGACGCCGACGGCGCCCGGTTGACCAGCATCAGCGCCTTCCTGGCCTTCCTGGGTCCTCCCCCCCGCGGCCCTATCACGGATGCCGTTCGCCGCGGAGAGACCCTCTTCGCTAAGCTCGGCTGCTCGGCCTGCCATACCCCGGTCATGAAGACTGGCGCCAGCTCCAACCCCGCGCTCAACGAGGTGGACGTGCCGCTCTACTCGGACCTCCTCACTCATTACGTCGGCGCGGTGCTCGACGATCGCATCCCGGATGGCGAGGTCGCGGGTGGGCGCTGGCGTACGCCGCCGCTGTGGGGTCTCCGCCTGCGGAAGTTCTATCTGCACGACGGCCGAACGTCCGACCTTGTTCAGGTCATCGCCTTACACAGCGGTGAGGCCTTCAGGGCGCGGGAGAGTTTTGTGGCGCTGAAGCCGGCGGATCAGGCCGACGTGCTGGCCTTTCTGCAGTCGCTCTGACCGAAGCCGGCAGCCGGCCCACAGGTGGGGACCGCCCCGACGCCTGGGAGAGCGTCAGATCCCGTCGGGTGGTGGTCCGCCAACTCAGCTCCAGGCTCCTCGTGGTCGTCGCCCTCGTGATCCTCGCCGCCTGCCATCAAGGCCGGCCGCTCCCCGAAGGCGACTCGATGCCTGCGCCCCGGCGCGTGTCGACGGAGCCGTATCATGTCGGCGCGTACTACTTCCCGGGCTGGTACGACCATAGCCGCTGGCAGGTCCTCGATGAGTATCCGGAACGGGTACCGCTGCTCGGATACTATCGGGAGGGTGATCCCTCCGTCATGGACTGGCAGATCAAGTGGGCCCTCGAGCACGGAATCTCCTTCTTCGTGTTCGATTGGTATTGGGACCGCGGCAGCCGCCAGCTCGAGCACGCGCTGCACGAGGGCTATCTGCGCTCGCGGTTCCGCCCCTTCATGAAGTTCTGCCTTCTTTGGGCGAACCACAACCCGCCGCGATCGCACACGGAAGAAGACCTCATGGCCGTGCTCGACTATTGGATCGACCAGTACTTCTGGCGTCCCGAGTATTTCACGATCGACGGTCGACCCGTGGTGATCATCTTCTCGAGTCCGGGGCTCAGCCGGGACCTGGGATCCGAAGGGGTCAAGCGAGCCTTCGCCAAGATGCGCGAGCGAGCCCGCGCGCGAGGGCTGCCCGGCGTGTTCCTGGTGGCGGTGACCGGGCCGGGCGAGGTTGCATTTCGCGAGCGCCTCCAGATGCAGAAGGACGAGGGGTACGATGCCACCACCGGATACAACTACCCGCGGGCCGGGATGGACCCTACGGCCTTTCGGGCAGACTACGAGTCCGCCATCTATGGGTATTCGGCGATCTGGAACTTCGTCCCCGAGACGGGCATCATCGACTACTTTCCCGTCACCGATCCGGGTTGGGACTCCCGCCCATGGCATGGGCAGAAAGCACTCGTCCGGACCGAGCGCACTCCCCGCAAATTCGAGCGGATGCTGGCCAACGCTCGGGTCTACGTCGATCGGCATCCCCTCAAGGACGGTCGGAGAATCGTACTCATCGAGGCCTGGAACGAATACGGCGAAGGCGCGGCCATTGAGCCCCACTGTGAGTGGGGCTTCGGTTACCTCGAGGCAACTCGAAAGGTCTTCGCCGCCCCAGGCCGCTGGCCCAGTCCCCTGACTCCGCAGGAGCTTGGCTTTGTTGTGCCCCAGGTCGACTGTCCGCCCGGGGCGGCCTGCCCCGATCCACGGGATCCTTGTCGCGGCAGACGGCGGTGAAGGGTCGGCGCCTCCGCATTGCCATGCTCGGCACGCGGGGCATCCCCGCGAGCTACAGCGGCTTCGAAACGTGTGTGGAGGAGCTCGGGGCCCGCCTGGCGGACCGAGGACACGAGGTGACGGTGTACTGCCGGGTTCCCCACATCCGTTACCGCGGACGGGAGTATCGCGGCACCCGGCTCGTCAAACTCCCAACCATCCGGCAGAAGCATCTGGATACGATCACTCACTCGTTGCTGTCGTGTCTCCACGCCCTGGTAGGGGGCTACGATATCGCGCTCCTTTTCAACGTGGGCAATGCCGCCCTCACCTGGATTCCCCGGCTCGGCGGCCAGGGCGTGGTGCTCAACGTCGACGGCCTCGACTGGAAGCGAAGGAAGTGGGGGCGCCTGGCGCGTTGGTGCATCCGGAAGTCGGAGCGCTGGGCGACGCGCTTTCCGCATCGCGTGGTCACAGACTCTCGGCGAGTGCAGGAATACTACGAAGCCGAGTACGGAGTCGACTCGACGTACATCCCCTATGGCGCCGACATGATCCGAGCAGTCCCGGGGCCCACGCTCGCCCGGTATGGGCTCGAGCCGTCCCACTACCTGCTGTTCGTGGGGCGCCTGGTGCCCGAGAACTGTGCCCATCACCTCGTGGACGCGTTCGCTGGGTTGGTCACCGACATGAAATGCGTCATCGTCGGAGATGCTCCTTACGCCGGAACCTACATCCGCTCCCTGAAGGCTCGCGCAGGGCCCCGCGTGATCTTCACCGGGTATCTGTTTGGGGCGGGATACCGCGAGTTGTCGTCGAACGCCTACTGTTTCGTGGAAACCTCGGAGGTCGGGGGCACGCACCCAGCCCTCGTCGAGGCCATGGGCTTCGGAACCTGCGTGGTGGCCAACGACACTCCCGAGAACCTCGAGACGATTGCCGACACCGGGTTCGTCTACGATGGACAGGTGGGCCCCGCGAGCTTGCGAGCGGTTCTCGATCGACTGCTCAAAGATCCGGCGTTGGTCGCCGAATACGCCGCCCGAGGCCGTGAGCGCGTGGAGAGGCACTACTCGTGGGATTCCGTCACCGACGCCTACGAGCGCCTCTTCTGGGCGATCGCGAAAGGTGGCCGCTGATGCTGGGCAAGCGCCGTCTCGGCTGGACGCTCCGGCTGCTCGCTGCCGACGTCGGCGTTCTCGTCGTCGCCTTTTTTGCCGCCTACGGGATCCGGGTCCTGCTGGATGACCCGCTCGGCCGAGCGGCCGGCCCCCTCGAGTACTACCTGTGGCTGCTCGCGGTGACCGTGCCGGCGTGGATCGGGTTCCTCGCCCTCTTGGGCGGTTACGGAATCGGGTGGACGACTCGGTCGCGGGCGGCCTTGGCGTTCGGGGTCAGCGGTATGGGTCTCCTTCTGCTCACGGCGTCGCTCTTCCTCGTCAAGGAGAGCGACGTCAACCGCAGCTTGCTCCTTCTCTTCGCTCTCATGAGCGGGGCCGGGCTCTGGGCCGAGCGTGGACTCATCAGAGCCTGGCTGCGCCGGACACAGACGGCCGATGGTTGGGCCCATGTGGCGCTCGTGGTGGGAACCGACCATCGGGCGGCGAGCGTCATCGCGGCCTTACACCGCTATCCGGAGGCGCAATGGCTCATTCGCGGCTGTCTCAGCCTCGACGCCGAGGAACCCGGCCGCACCGTGAGTGGAGTCCCTGTGGTTGGCTCGCTCCAGGACCTGCCAGACATTCTCCAGGGCGACGGCGTCATCGACGAGGTCTTCTTCGCCGTCTCGGCCGACCGGCTCGACGGCCTCACGGACGCCCTTCAGACGTGCGAGAGCCTCGGGGTGGATACCCGGGTGCTGGTGGACTTCTATCGACCGGCCCATGCCTACGCGTTCTTGGAAGAACTGTTCGCGCTGCCATTCTACGGCTTCTCCCCGAGCCTGACCCGGCAGGGCGCGTTCCTCGTCAAGCGCCTCATCGACATCCTGGTCGCCGCCTTCCTGCTCGTGGTCAGCTCACCGCTCCTCCTGGTCATGGCCGTGGCCGTCAAGCTCACCTCGCGCGGGCCGGTGATCTTTCACCAGGAGCGCGCGGGCTTTCATGGCCGACGGTTCCGCATGCACAAGTTCCGGACCATGGTGGTGGGTGCCGAGGGCCTCCGCGATCAGTTGACTCATCTCAACGAGATGAGTGGCCCCGTCTTCAAGGTCGCCGACGATCCTCGTCTCACCTCGGCCGGACGCATGCTCCGACGCCTGAGCCTCGACGAGCTCCCGCAGCTCGTCAACGTCGTCAAAGGGGAGATGAGCCTCGTTGGACCTCGCCCGCTTCCCGTCTATGAGGCCAGGCGTATCAAAGATGCGCAGCGCCGACGCCTGGCTGTGCGTCCGGGTATCACGGGGCTCTGGCAGGTCAGTGGGCGCAATACGGTCGACTTCGAGGAATGGATGCACATGGACCTGCTCTACGTCGACCAGTGGTCGCTCCTCCTGGACTTCAAAATCCTGGTGAGGACCATTCCCGCCGTTCTCGGTGGCAAAGGCGCCCGCTGACCGATTGCCACCTCGCTCAGCCCGTCGCGCGGCGGGAAAGTCGCCGGCGGCCGAGCCGAGCGCGACGATGGCCACCCGCCTGGTGGAGATCGGCCTGGCCAGCATGTTTCTCGCGATCCCGTCGTCCGTTCTCGCCGGCGCCATGGGCCCCTACGACGAACCAAAGGTATGGGCCCTTGTGGTCGGGGTCGGGCTGACGGGCCTGGCCTGTCTCACCGGCCGCGCGCTCGGCGCCTCGCCCTCGCCCACATTGAGGCCGGACCGCGCCCTGCGCGCCGTCCGCTGGACGGTCGGCGCCTACGGGGCATGGCTGGTGCTCGCCACCGGGCTTTCCATCGCGACCGGACAGAGTCTCTGGGGCGGATTCGGTCGGGGGTTCGGCCTCGTGGCTATCTTGGCGGCGTTCGCGGTCTTCCTCATCGTCCAGGCCGAGATTCGCACGCTCGACCGCTTGGGCAGCCTCATCGACGTCGTCCTGATCGGTAGTCTCCCCGTCGTCCTTCTCGCTCTAGGGCAGGCCTTGGGGCAGGATCCGCTTCCACCAGGGTGGGATCCGGCGGCCGCCCTCCTGCGAGTGCGCTCGACGTTCGGCCACCACATCTTTCTGGGGAGCTATCTCATCGCCCTGATCTCACTCGGCGTCGGCCGGCTCATGACCGCTCGCTCCCAGCCGAGTCGGATCAGCGGAGTCCACATCGCGGTGGCAACCGCCTGGGTGCTCGGCACCGTCGGCCTGCTTGGATCGGCCTATCACGGCTCGTTGACGTGGTGCCTCATCTTGGCCTGGGGCGTCGCCGGCGGGGCGGCGTGGAGCATGGCTCCCGCCTTCTCGGGGGCGAGTCTGCCGCCGAACTGGCGGATCGCCCTGCTGGGAAGCCTCGTGATTGTGCAAGTGGTCGTTCTCGTGCTCTCCGCGGCACGCGGGGCGCTCGTCGGTCTGGTCGTCGGCTTGGTTGTCGCGTCAGGGGTCGCGCTCGTCTTCCGGCGAGCAGCGAGAACCCTCGCCATCTTCGGGACCGGCGTCCTGGCCCTCGCCCTGTTCGTCGCGGCGTTGAATCTCGGTCTGGCGCCGCTCGACCGCCTCAGGTCCATTCGCGCGTTCGAGCGGCTGAGCGCGATCGGCGCACTGCGCGAAGGTACTCCCGAGTGGGTTCGAGTGCGCCTTTGGCGGGGGATCGCCTCCGGTTGGGTTCGCTGGTTCGCCGGCAACGAGGATGTGCCGAGCTCCGCCCCGTGGTCCCGGACTCTCGTCGGTTACGGACCCGAGACGCAGATCCTTGTCCTCGATCGCTTCCTTCCCGCTGAACTCAGATCACTCCGCGGAGGACAGCGCGATTGGACGGCCTCGTACACGTTCGATCGAGCGCACAACGAATTGCTCGACCATCTCGTGACGACCGGCGCGATCGGTATGCTGCTCTGGGTCGGGCTGGTGAGCAGCGTGGTCATCACCGGGGTCATGCGGCTCCGTTCGGCCAGCGGCGCCGTCGACGCGGGCGCGCGCCTGGGTTGCCTGGCGTTGGTGCTGGGCCAATTCGTGGAGGGATTGTTCGGGATTGCCTCACCCGTGCCGCGGGCCCTCTTCTGGATGGCCGCGGCGATTCTGACGCTCCCGTTCCCGCTGCCGCCGACGGCGGTGAGCGTCGAGTCGCGAAACCGTGCGCCGCGAGCGAAGCGCGAGAAGCTCCGGTGGCCGGCATTCGCCCTTCTGGGGAGCCTAATCGCCGCCGTGTCCGTCGCCGTCGTAGGAACCACGCGTGCGCTCCAAGGCTCCATGGCCTACGCGGCGGGAAACAGTCGATGGATCGCCGGCGATCTCGCCACCGCGCGTCGGGAGTTCGTGCGAGCCAGCGGTCTCGCCCCCTGGCTTCCGTTTCCGGCGGAGGCGGCGGCCGATGTTTCCCTGCGACTGATGGCTGCCGAGTCGAACCGCCCACCGCGCGTTGACTGGCTGACGGAAGCGCAGGAGGCGCTCGATCGCGCCCGTCGACATGTGCCCTCGCGCGGCCACCTTTGGCTGGCCAGCGCGCAGGTCGAGCTGGCCCGCGCCTCGGCCGGTCAACCGGAGCGACTCGACGCAGCGTTTCGGGACTTCCAGGAGGCAGACCGGTTGAGTCCGGCCAACCCGGATATTCTGGCCCGGTGGGCGCTGGCCATGGTGCAGACCGGTGATCCCAGGGGAGGGCTGAGGTTGGCCGAGCGAGCCTTGGAGATCGATCGGGGGTCATGGCTCGCCTGGTCGGTTTTCGCCCGCAGTTGCGGCCAGTTGGGGGATTCGGCGAGGGCTCAGTTCGGCGCCGGCGAAGCGAGAAGACTGGCGCCCCCGGCCGCCCGTCCACTCGTTGAACGGCTCCTCCAATAGGGAAAATTCTGCGCTCAATGTCGCATCTTTTTCACTATCCGTCGAGTGGGCCGTGTGCTATGACTCGTCGGGTGATGCAGCGTCTGACATCCGGTACACCCCCTCCAAGCCGCCTTATCTGAGAGGCGGGAGGTGCTTCAATCGTGAACTCCAAAAAGCTCGTGCTCGTGCTGATGGTCGCGGCCTTCGCCTGGCTCGTCAGCGGATTGGCCGCCGCTCAGGAGCAACCGCGGTTTACCGTCATGGGTGTTGTCATCAGGGCCGAGGGCGAGGCCTGGGCGTGGATCGGTGAACCGACTCACACGCAGAACAAGCTCGTCCGCGTTCGCCAAGGGGACCAGGTCGGCCCCTACCGCGTCACGAAAATCGTCGAGGATCGAGTCGAGCTGACCGGGACTTCGGGAGTGGTCGTCGTCCGCATTTCTGCCTCTGCTCCCGACGCGCCCGCGCAAGCTTCGGGAGGCGTCACCGCCAGCGCTCAGCCGCAACCTCCGGGAGGGGTGGCCGGCGCTCAGCCGCAACCTCCGGAAGGGGTGGCGAGCGCTCAGCCGCAAGCTCCCGGAGGGGTGGCTGGCGCTCAGCCGCAGGCTCGCGGAGGCACTGTCTCGTATGCCCCGGCTCCTTCAGGCCCCGTTGCCCCGGCCCCGTCATTATCACCTAGCCCCTCAGCCCCCTCGGCGCCGTCCGCACCTGCATCGTCCGCGGGCACAAGCCCGACCGCGGCTTCCGGGACGCGCAAACAGCCGATTGCGATTGAAGGGGCGCCGCCGGCCAAGGACCTCGAGGAGATTCGGGTCCATGTCGACTCACTGAAAGCTCAGCAGCCGAAGAGTCGAGGATTCGAGATGTTGCAGGGCAAGTGACCCGTGGTGACCGAGCCCTTCTTTCCCTCGACCTGTCACGCCGCGCTGAGCCGACGGCACTTCCTGGTTTTCGGAGCGGTCGCCGCCAGCGTGGCGACGGCGAAGCCCGCCAAAGCGCGCGAGGGCGACGACGTCATTCACCGGCATGCGACGACCCCCCGTGACCCTTGGGCCGTCGCGCACGGCGTGCGCGCGATGGGCCCGACCTTCAGGATTGAGGGCGGTCGACGGGCGGTCGATTTTCTCCTCGAGGACCACATCACCACAGTCACGGTCAACGGTCGGACGATGCTGGCATTCCCGCGCACGGCCGAGATCCACCCGAACATGTTCTTGAAGACGCTGCTCGAAGCGGGTGTGCCGCTCGAATACAGCTTCGCTCACGGTGGTCAGCGCCGAACCCTCGCGGATCTCGTGAACGACGCGCGGCTTCTGCTCAAGCCAGACGACGAGACGGTTCCCCCGACGGAACTGGCCTGGACCATCATCGCGTTGACCCGGACGACCTCGCCGCTCAGGCAGCGTTGGACGAATGCCTGGGGCCAGCCGGTCGACCTGGACGCCGCGGTAGGTCGCGCCCTGGAGGCCCTTGAACAGGCCTCCGCCCCTCTGGCGGAGGCGATGCGCGAGAAACGGGCACCTTCGCGAGCGCCCGTCCATTCGCTCACCTGCGGAGGCACCCATTTGATCTACAGCCTCGTGGTGGCGCTTCACGCCGGCTACGGCGGGAAGGACCGAGCCCGGCGCGTGCGGGAGCAGCTCGATGTGCTCGTGTGGCGGCTCGGTACCGAGCCCCACCAGATCGATCGATTCTACGCGGCGCGAAGGCCGAGCCCACTCCATTGGTGGCTTCCTGTCGGCGCGAAGCTCAAACTGCTGGGGCACGCAGAGGAGTGTCTCGCCCTCGCCGCCCAGAGCAAGGTGGCCGCATTCTCGGCGGCGCAGCAGGCGCAGCGCCAGACCGCCATTTCTGAGCTACGGCGACTGCTTGCCGAGGTCGAGACCCGGGACGACCTCAGCAAGCTTCGTGTGGCCAGCTTCGAAGCGCATCAGCAGATCGTGGGGGACGTATGCCATGCTCGGCACGGACTGACACTCTCATGAGGCGCTGGTGGCGCGGCGCGGCGGTGGGGACCTGGCTCGGCGGTCTCGCCATCGGGACGCTGGCAATCGGCCCCGGCCCCGCCACCTCTGAGCCCAAGGCGACGGCGGTGCCCACCGGCGGGACGGCCGTTCAGCCAGCTCAGGACGAGGCGCTGACTCTCCGCCAGCGAACGGCAGAATACTGGGCAGCCCGAGTGGCTCGAGACTACAAGACCCAGTGGGAGCTCTCGGAGCCCCGGTTGAAGGGGCGAATCACGGCCGAAGAATATGCCCAGGGGAAGGGAGCGATTCACTATCTGGGCTACGAGGTGGGTGACGCGAGCATCGACGGCAACTTCGCGAAAATTGACGTGAAAGTGATCGCTCGGATCACGGTGCCCAATAGCCGGGCCAAACCGGTTGTTCGAACACAGACGGTGCCTGATGCCTGGATCAAGGTCGAGGGCGTCTGGTATCGACGGGCCGATCAGCCCACGGGCCGTCCGGAGTCCGCCGAGACGACCCAGTGAGCGCTTTTGTGCCAAGGCTGTCTCTTTTACGGCCCTATGACGGCATTTTTCTCTTGACAGCATCCTTCCAGACTCACTAGCATGCTCTCCCCTGAGTTCGAGTGGGGAGGTGGCGTGCCCTGTCGCCCGACTGCGGCAGCGCGGCCGGCGACGATGCAGCGAGGGGGTGGTCCTAAAGGGGAATAAGTGACGGTACAGTTGCTGGTGGTCTGCTGCGGTGCCTCAAGTCAGTAGTGACGTCGTAGCCGTTCACGAAAAGGGGGAGGTATGAGGAAGATCACTGGAGTACTGATC
>JBKPAK010000188.1:0-16757 GCA_046726415.1 Candidatus Methylomirabilota bacterium | reverse complement strand
TGCTTCAAGCTCTGGACGCCAGCGTGCGGATCGAGCGGAAGGGCGGCACGCGGACGATCCCCCTCGAGCAGCTCTTCGTCGGGCCCTTCGAGACTTGTCTGGAGGGCGACGAGCTTCTGACCGCGGTGGCCATCCCGCCGTTGCCGGCGGCCTCGGCCGCGGCGTACCTCAAGTTTGGCCACCTGGAGCGGCCGTCCGTGGGGGTCGGGGTCGCGGTGACCCTCGAGGATGGCCACGTGGCCGATGCGCGGATCGCCGTCGGGTGCGTCGGCCCGGTTCCCCGCCGGATGCGCGAGGCGGAGGCGCTCCTGGCCGGCAAGCCGGTGGCCGAGAGCGTCGCGGCGCTGGCCGAGGCGGGACGCCTGGCCGGCCGCGCGGCCGATGCCGTCAGCGACCTACATGGCTCGGCGGAGTACAAGGAGCACCTGGTCGGTGTCCTGCTCCGCCGCGCATTCCAGCAGGCGCTCACCGCGCTCCCCGGAGGGGCGCCATGACTCGACGCCGTCCCGTCGGCGCCATCGCCATGACCGTCAACATCAACGGCGAGACCCACCAGCTCACGGTCCCGCCCCACGAGACGCTGATCGAATGCCTGCGCGACCGGCTGGGGCTGCTCGGCGTCAAGAAGTCGTGCGACGTCCAGGTGTGCGGGGCATGCACGGTGCTCGTCGACGATCGGCCGGTCAGCGCCTGCACGCTCCTGGCCTTCGAGACGCGCGGCCGTTCCGTGCGGACCATCGAGGGACTCGCACGCGGTGAGGCGCTGCATCCCGTGCAGGAAGCGTTCATCGAGCACGGTGCGCTCCAGTGCGGGTTTTGCACGCCGGGGATGATCATGGCGGCGATCGCGCTGCTCGCCGAGAACCCGCGCCCGGCGGCGGACGACGTGAAGCACTACATGCGCGGGAACATCTGCCGGTGCACCGGCTACAAGCGCATCCTGGAGGCGGTCCTCGACGCCTCTCGGCGCCTGGCCGACGGCAGGATCGGCGATGGCCGCTGAGCGCCTCGCCGTTGTCGGCCGATCGGTCGCGCGGGTCGACGCGCGCGACAAGGTGACCGGCGCAGCGCGCTACGTGAGCGACGTCGCGCTGGCCGGGATGGCGCACGCGAAGGTCTGGCGCAGCCCAGTCCCCCACGCCCGCCTGCTCGGAGTCGAGACGGCCCGCGCCGCCGCCGCGCCAGGGGTGCTCGCCGTCTGCACGGCCGGGGATCTTCCCGTCAGACGCCTGCATTTCGGTCCGGCGTTCCGCGACCAGCCGATCCTGGCCCACGAAGTGGTGCGCTATGCCGGGGAGCCCGTCGTGGCGGTGGTCGCCGACACGGAGCCGCACGCGCAGGCGGCCCTCGCCCTCCTGGATGTCGATTACGCGGATTTGCCGGCGACCACCAACGTGGAGGACGCGCTCGCCCCCGGGGCCGCCCTCATCCACCATGACCTGGAGCGAGCGGGGCATTTCCGCGATCTGGTCGGCCTGGGTCCAGTACCGGGGACGAACATCTGCCACCACGTCCACTTCGAGCGGGGCGATCTGGAGCGCACCTTCGCCGAGGCCGACCTGGTCGTGGAGGACACCTACCGCTACCCGGCACTCTCCCATCACGCGCTGGAGCCGCATTGCGCGATCGCGCGTGTGGACGCCGAGGGGATCGCCATCTGGGCCGGGACCCAGCACCCCTTTCAGGTCCGAAAGGACATCGCCGAGATCTTCGCCGTCCCGCTCTCGCACGTGCAGGTTGTGGTGCCGCTTGTGGGCGGGGCTTTCGGCGGCAAGTGCTATACGAAGATCGAGCCGCTCGCCGCCGCGCTGGCCGCCAGGGTGGGCCGGCCGGTGCGCCTGGCGCTCTCACTCGAGGAAAGCGCGCGGACGATCACGCGCCATGCGGCGCTCGTGCGCCTGCGCTCCGCGGTCCGGGGCGACGGCACCTTGCTCGCGCGCGAGTGCGACGTGGTCCTCGACACTGGCGCCTACGCGGACATCGGGCCGCGCGTGACCACCAAGGCCGGTTATCGCGCCGTGGGGCCATACCGCATCCCCGCACTGCGCATCGACGCGCGCTGTGTCTACACCCACAACGTGCCGGCCGGCGCCTATCGCGGCTACGGCGCCCCGCAGGTGGCGTGGGCGTGCGAGTCGCACATGGACGCGATCGCCGAGCGGCTCGGCGTGGACCCACTCGCGCTGCGCGAGCGCAATCTCCTCAAGCGCGGCGAGGAGCTCGTGGCCGGTGACACACCGGTGGACGCCGATATCGTCGAAGGGCTGGGGCGGGCCGCGCGCGTCATCGGCTGGGGCGCTCCCGGCACCGCCGACCGTGGGCAGGGTCTGGCATGCGCGATGAAGGACGGCGGCGGCACCCACACGGTCTCGACGGCGATCGTGCGCATTGACGCCGACGGCGGCGTGGCTCTGTTCACCGGCAGCGTCGAGATCGGTCAGGGTGCGCGGACGGCGCTCGCTCAAATCGTGGCCGAGACGCTGGCCGTCCCGTTCGAAACCGTCGTCGTGGTACCGCCCGACACGGCCCTCGTACCATACGACCACGGCACCAGCGCCAGCCGCACCACCACGGTCATGGGACTCGCCGTGCAGGCGGCGGCGAAGGATGCGCGCCGGGAGCTGCTGGAGTTAGCGGCCAAGCTGCTCGACGCCGACGCGTCGACCCTTGCCGTCCGCGACGGCAAGGTCGTGCACGGCGACCAGACCCTCAGTATCGGGGGCGTCATCAGCGGTCACTACGGGCTGGTGGGCGGGGAGGTGACGGGCGTCGGCACGTACGTCCCGCCGGCCGGGTCCGGTAGCCTCGGGGGCGTCACCGTGTTCTGGGAGACCGGCATGGCGGCCGCCGAAGTCGACGTCGATCGAGAAACGGGCGCGGTGAGCGTGCGAAAGTACGTGTCGGCGGCCGACGTGGGGCGCGCGATCAACCCGCGCGAGTGCCAAGGCCAGGACGAAGGGGCCGCGATGCAGGCCATCGGCCCGGCGCTGTTCGAGGCGCGGGTGTCCGAGCGCGGCCAGCTTCTCAATCCCGGCCTGATCGACTACCGCGTGCCGGCGTTCACGGATCTGCCCGGGATCCTCGACTCGGTGTTGATCGAGAACGGCGACGGCCCCGGGCCGTTCGGTGCGAAGGGCATCGGCGAGGGTGGGACGTTCTGCGCGGCTCCGGCCATCGGCAACGCGCTTGCCCGGGCGACGGGTGCGCGGCTCACCGAGCTCCCACTGACGCCCGAACGGGTGTGGCGCGCGCTCCGCGAGGCCGGCAAGGCCGGGCATTCATGACGCCACCGGACGGGAGCCCATCTCGGGGTGTGGAGGGACCAGGCACGGCCTCGCTTGCCGGGGGTGTCGAGAGACCAACTTCCCTTCCCCAGACGTCGACGATCGGAACACGCGCCCGACGGGTCGACACGCCCGAGAAGGCCACCGGGCGCGCGCGCTTCATCAGCGACGTCGTCGTGCCCGGTATGGTGCACGCCAAGCTCTGGCGCAGCCCGGTCCCCCACGCCCGCATTCTGAGCATCGAAACCTCGCGCGCCGCCCAAGCGCCCGGGGTCATCGCCGTCGTCACCGCCGCCGACCTGCCGGTCAAGGACCTCTACTACGGCCCGGCCTACAAGGACCAGCCGCTGCTCGCCGACGGCGTGATCCGCCACGCCGGCGAGCCGGTGGTCGCGATCGTCGCCGAGACGGTCGCCCAGGCTGAGGCCGCGCTGGCGCTCGTGGACGTTCAGTGGGACGAGCTGCCGGCCGTGGACACCCTTGAGGCCGCGCTGGCGCCAGGCGCACCGATCCTGCACGAGAAGCCGAAACCCGCGTCGCACTTCCGTGACCTCGCCTTCCTGGAGGCGATTCCGAACACGAACATCTGCCACCACTTCAGCTACCAGCGCGGGAACGTCGAGCATGGCTTCGCCCAGTCGGACCTCGTGGTGGAGCAGACCTATACCTTCCCGATGGTCCACCACTACTCGCTCGAGCCCCATTGCGCGATCGCGCGCGTCGACGGCCAGGGCATCGCGGTGTGGGCCTCCACCCAGCATCCGTTCCCGGTCCGCAAGGAAGTGGCCGAGATGTTCGGCCTTCCGCTGTCGCGCGTGCAGGTCATCGTGCCGTACCTCGGCGGCGCCTATGGCAACAAGTCCTACACCAAGATCGAGCCCCTCACGATCGCCCTGGCCCTTCACGTCAGACGACCCGTGCGGCTCGCCCTCACCGTGGAGGAAGGCTTCAAGACGGTCCGCCGCGCCGCCGTGCGCTATCGGCTCCGCACCGGCGTCCGCGCCGACGGCACCCTCGTCGCGCGCGAGGCGGAGGTGCACTACCAGCTCGGTGCCTACGCCGACGTCGGACCGCGCGTCGTCCAAAAATCGGCGTACACGGCCGCCGGCCCCTATCGCATCCCCCATCTCGCGATCGACGCCTACGGCGTCTACACCAACACGGTCGTGAGCGTGGCCTTCCGCGGCTACGGCGTGCCCCAGCTGTGCTGGGCATACGAGTCGCAGATGGACGTGATCGCCGAGAAGCTCGGTATGGATCCGCTGGACTTGCGCCTGAAGAACGTGCTCAGGCGGGGCGAAACGTTCATGGATGGAGACCTGCCCGTCGACTGCGATTTCTCGGAGGGGCTTCGCCGGGCCGCCGCGGCCATCGGCTGGAACGAGCCAGCGGCGCCCCGGCGGGGCAAAGGCGTCGCCTGCACGATCAAGGCGCCACTGGCCCCGTCTGTGTCGAGCGCAATGGTGCGCATGCACGCCGACGGCAGCGCGACCTTGCTGGCCGCCACCGTCGAGATCGGCCAAGGCGCGCGCACGGCGATGTCCCAGATCGTGGCCGCGGAGCTGGCGCTTCCGCTTTCGCACGTGCGGGTCGGACGCTCGGAAGTCGGCATGGGCCCGTACGATCAGGCGACGAGCGCCAGCCGCTCCACGACCCTGATGGGTCTGGCCGTGCTGCGCGCGGCGCGCGACGTGCGCGATCAGCTGCTCGACATAGGGGCCCTTCAGCTCGGGTGCGCCCGCGAGTCCGTGGCGCTGCGCGCCGGGCGCATCGCCGCTCCGGGCGGCGAACGATCGTACGCGGAGGCGTTGGCCGCGCGCTTCGGCACGGGCGGCGAGCTCATCGGCCGAGGCGCCTATCGCGGCGAGCGGGGCCGTGCGCGACTGGGCGGCGAGGCGCCGTTCTGGGAGGTCGGCATGGGCGCCGCCGAGGTCGAGGTGGACGAGGACACCGGGCGCGTCAGCGTGCTCCGCTACGTCTCCGTGGCCGACGTCGGCCGTGCCCTCAACCCCCGGGAGTGCGAGGCCCAGGAGGAAGGCGCGGTGATGATGGGCCTCGGCCACACCTTCTTCGAGCAGATGGTCTACGAGGACGGCCAGCTGCTGAACCCTTCGCTCATCGACTATCGCGTGCCGGTGATGAGCGACCTGCCGATGGAGTCGCGCAGCATCCTGATCGAGAATGGCGACGGGCCGGGCCCCTATGGGGCGAAGGGGATCGGGGAGAGCGGCTTGATCCCGACGGCGCCGGCCATCGCCAACGCTATCGCCCGCGCCGCCGGCGTGCGGGTCACCGCGCTCCCCATGACCCCGGAACGCGTGTGGCGCGCGCTGCGCGAGCGCTCGTCGGCATCCGCGACGAGCGAAACGTGACCGCGATGGCCACCGCCCGAGGCCGATACCGAGTCGATGAACGCCTCGTCGAGCTCGGTATCCCGCACCTGGTCTCGGCGCGGACCCTAGGTCGGTGGGCCCTCCCTCACCGGCCGGACTTCGACGGTGCTCGTGCGGGCCAAGGGAACTCGCGCGGCGATGGCGATGGCTTCGTCGAGATCCTCGACGTCGATGAGCATGTAGCCGCCGAGCTGCTCGCGGGTCTCTGCGAACGGACCGTCGGTCACGAGTCGCTTGCCGTCGCGCACCCGGACGCTGGTCGCCGCTGACGACGAGTGCAGCGGAAAGCCGCCCAGATACTGCCCGCGTGAGGTCAGCTCTTGCGCGAGCTCCATGGTCTCCCCGTAGATCTGCTGTCGCTCGATCACGCTGAGCCTGTCCCAGACCTGCTCGTCGCGGCACATCAGCAGCATGTATTTCACGGGTTCCTCCATCGATAGGCTCACCCGGCCGGGCCCCGGTCGACACGCGCCGCGACATTGCGGAAGAGGCGACGCGCCGCGTTCACGCGCGCTGCACGCTCATCCGGTCGAGCACCGCGGCCACTGCGGGACTGGCATACGCGCCAAAGGCATCCACCAGGGTGCCCCGCGTTCCGTCCGCGGCCTCCACAGCGTACACGATGCTCATATCGTCGGGGTCCGACGCGCCCTCGAAGCGGCAGTACCCGCGGATGACGACCTCCTCCGGCGCGAACGTTCGGCCGCTCCCGGTGAGGCGGAGCACGTCAGCGATGACGGTAAAGTCCTCGGTAAAGCCCTGCCGATGCAAGGCATCCACCGCTACCGCTTCGGCCCCTGCGTCAGCCATGATGACCTCGACCCGTGTTAGTCGGGTTGGCGCACCTCATCGGTCGCGCACATCTCGCCTCAGTACCCGGGAACCGTCGAGAAGCATGACCTCTTTCTCGAAGTCCTCCGGGTATGCCGGGGGGTGGCGGCTGACGGTTGAAGTAGGCCCAGAGGCGATCTTGTTCACCGACTCCTCCTCCACCTTTGGACGCTGAGCGACTCCCCGCGGTTGCGTCTCGAGGGCGCCGGCCCGGCATTGTCCGGATCTAGCGGAAGAGATTGACCCTGGCCAGATCGATGACTTCGTCGCCGCGCCCGCTGAGCACCGCTTTCAGCATGAAGAGGCTGAAGCCGGTCATCTGCTCCAGGCTGATCGTGGGCGGCATGGCGAGCTCCTGCCGGTGTACGAGGACTTCGACCAGAGCGGGCCCGTCATGCTTCAACGCCGCCGTTACCATCGGTCGAACCTGTTCCGACGCCTCTGCGGTCAACCCCAGGAGGCCGGCCGCCTCGGCCATCTTCGCGAAATCGGGATTCTGAAGGTCCGTGGCGAAGTCCAGGAGGCCGGCCGCCTTCATTTCGAGCTCGACAAAGGCCAGCGCGTCGTTCCTGAACACCACCACCTTGACCGGCAACCGCAACTGTCGAAGTGAGAGCAGATCGCCCATCAGCATCGCGAGGCCGCCATCGCCGGACAAGGCAATGACTTGGCGGCCAGGATGACTGGCCTGCGCACCGATGGCCTGGGGCAGGGCATTTGCCATGGATCCGTGGTTGAAGGAGCCGAGGAGCCGCCGCCTGCCGTTCATGGTCAAGTAGCGGGCTGCCCAAATCGTCGGGGTGCCGACATCGCACGAGAAGATGGCGTCCGGGGCGGCCAACTCGTCCACCACTCGGGTTACATACTGGGGGTGGATCGGCCTGCTGCCGGGTTCGCCCGTCGCCAGGTCATCGAGGGCCGTGCGGGCCGTCCGGTAGTGTTCGAGGGCGGCGCTCAGATGCGCGTCGTCCTTGTTGCGGTCGAGCCTGGGGAGGAGGGCCTGGAGGGTCGTCTTGGTGTCCCCCACCAAGCCGTGGTCGACCTTGGTGCGCCGGCCGAGCTGTTCGCCGCGGATGTCGATCTGGACGATCGTCGCCGTCCGAGGAAGGAACTGTTGGTAAGGAAAATCGGTGCCGATCATCAGCAAGACGTCGCAGTTCATCATCGCGTGATAGCCGGACGAGAATCCGAGGAGGCCGGTCATGCCCACGTCAAAGGGGTTGTCGTACTCGATGAACTCCTTCCCGCGCATCGCATGCACGATCGGCGCCTTCAAGGTGCTCGCGAGCTCGACCAGCTCCGCGTGAGCTCCCGCACAACCCGCGCCGCCGAGGATCGTGATCTTCTTCGCCGCATTGAGAGCCTTCGCGAGCTCCGCCAGCTCGTCATCGGAGGGGCACACGCTCGGTTTGGGCTGAGGGAAATTCAGCCGCGGCCCTTCGACCGCCTCCCGCAACGCAACGTCGCCGGGCAGGGCTATGACGGCCACGCCCTGGCGAGAGAGCGCGGTCTGCATGGCAATGCCTAGGACGCGCGGCATCTGCTCTGGTTGCGAAACCAGTTCGCAATAGTGGCTGCATTGGGCGAAGAGATGTTCCGGATGGGTTTCCTGAAAATATCCGCTGCCGATTTCATGGCTGGGAATCTGCGCCGCGATGGCGAGGACGGGCACGCGGCTCCGGTGACAATCGTAGAGCCCGTTGATCAAGTGGAGGTTGCCTGGACCGCAGCTCCCCGCGCAGACCGCCAAGCGTCCGGTCAGATGCGCTTCCGCACCGGCAGCAAACGCGGCCGTCTCTTCATGTCGGACAGACGCCCAGCCAATGCGCTCTCGCCTTCGAATCGAATCCGTGATTCCGTTGAGCGAGTCACCCGCAACTCCGTAGATTCTCTCGACTCCCCGGGCGACGAGCGCGTCGACCAGCACGTCCGCGATGCTCCTTCTCGCCATGGCGCTCGCTCCTCCCGCCCCTCAACTATCCATTTCATGGAACGCGCCCGCGACGAAAAACAACGCCGCGGAGGCCCCCCTCGGAGAGATCGCGATGTCGTTCACCCCGGCGCGCAGGAGCCGCGACGCCGCAAAGACGACCATGCCGAAGGCAGCCCAGGTGGCAAGGTACCCGGCGCCTACCAGCCCGAGCAGCAGGAGGTGCTCGCGGCGACGAGCGGTGAGTCGGCGGAAGATCTCGAGGAGCGGAATCGCCTCCTTCCGGGTGGCCCTCGCCCCAAGCACCGTGTGGCTGTTCCCCGGGTCGCGCCATAGGATATGAAGGGCGCGAGGCGGCGCGCAAGGGACTCCTGAAGGTGCCCACCGGATACACAGCCGCCCTCCAGCTCGACCCGTCGAGAAGAAGCCGTTCTCCGCCGAGTCTTCTCGGCGCCGCCCACATTGAGCATCGTCCAATCGCGCCATTCTTGCGGAGTCGGCTTCGTTCTCGCCGCACGGTGTCATCGCTCTTCTGCCGGCTGGAAGACCGGCATTTGAGCGGCTATGCTCGTAGCATTCGACCGCGCTCGGGAGATCGCATGCGCGCATGGACCGTGGACGCCGACGACATCCGCGTGGCGGAGGACTTCGACGAGTCCCTGCTCCACCGCACTCCAGAAATCGACGGCTTCCTGAGTCCGGACCGGGACGACAAGTTCATCGTCATCGGCACCAAGGGGTTCGGAAAGACCCTGCTCCTCAAGGCCAAGCGGATTCTCTACCAGCGCGAGGGACGGGCCGCCTGCCTGCCCGTCGGCAACCTGCTCGACAAGCCGATCGGCGACAAGATCTTCGGCCGGGAGTCACTCGCCTTCTTCGCCGCCTCTCCGCTCCCGTGGTCCAAGACGTGGCTCACGGCGATCTCCGTGGCCACGCTGAAGTACGTCGGTGCGGCGGACGGTCTGAAGGTCGGCCCCCGACTGACGAGCCTGATTGCCGACGAAGAGCTCCACGGGGTCATCGATCACTTCGTCCGTCTCCTCGACTTCACGCCGAGCGAGCTCCACCGCTGCGGCACCGATACCGACGGGCATCTGGTACCGCGTCTGCGGGCGGTCAAGTCGCCGGTCGCCATCTTCATCGACGGTGTCGACGAGTACTTTACCAAGCATGTGGAGGGCCTCACGGCCCATCCGAGCATCAGCGGCGAGCTGTCACCCAACGTGTGGTCCTTTGCGCAACTCGGCCTGGTGGAGGTCGCGTATCAGCTGCGCCGCATCAACCATCATCTCAAGGTCTTTGCCGCCGTGCGAAAGGAGGCGTACGCCCGCCTTCCGCAGACGACGGCGATGGCCCAGCAGTATCGCGGCAGTGCCGTCGACATTTCGTACTCCATCCAGAGCCTCCGGGAGATCTTCGTCAACAACGTTCGCCTCGTGAAGAGCGACCAGATGGCACGGCCCGAGCGGGCGCGGGCTGATCCTCTCGAGGCCTTCCTGGGGCGGACCACGGTGATGGACACCTATACGCGTGAACAAGAAGACGGGCTTCGAGTACATCTGCCGGCACACGTTGCTCCGACCGCGCGACCTGATGACCATCGGCGAGCGCCTGGCCGCGCTCCGGGCAGACGAGCGGCGCAGCGAATACCAGGTGAAGGAGGTGGTCCACCAGGCCGCCTCCGAGATTGCCTACGAATACCTGGCCGAGATCGCCCCTTACGTCAGCGGCCTGGAAATCGAGCGGCTCCTGCCGCTCCTCCCCGGGCACGTGCTGACCCGCGAGGACGTGGAGAGACTCTTCCTGGAGCACAGTGTGGCGACCGGCGGAGAGGAGAAGCACGTCTTCTGTGCGCTGTACCGCGTCGGGCTCCTGGGCTACGTCCACCAGGACCGGGTCCGCGGGGAGTGGGCGCAGCGGTTCCTGCGTCCGGGCGAGGCGACTCTCGAGCCAGACGGCGTGCTGCCGCGGGCCACCCTCTACCTGGTCCACCCGGTGCTGTCGGACGTGATCGGGCGGCTGAATCCGACGTATCTGCAGCGCATCGACCGCGTGAATATCACCGGCTACGGCCGGCCGTGGCGGGAGATGGAAAGCGCCGAGAGGCCGACCAGCGTGCACACGTTTTGCGTGCTCAAGGGTGACGTGTACGGCTTTGGCGGCCTGATGCGGGCCCGAGCCGATGGTCCGGTTCGACGCGCCCTGGAAGAGGCCGTGAGCCGGTGGGCCCGCGGGACCCCGGTCGCGGAGACCGGTGCCGGAGACTCTGTCTTGATCGCCCACGACGATCCCGTGGCCCTCGCCCAGGCCGCACGGCACATCGTAGACGACGTGTACCAGGCCGTGGGCCAGCCTCGTCTTCGTGTGGCCCTGCATTATGGTGAGGTACATCTTCGGCCGGGCGCCGGGGATACGCCGCCGATCGTGGTGGGCGGAGACGCCATTCTGTGTGCGTCCCGGGTGGAGCCCCATGTGCTGCCTGGGCAGATCTGGGCGACCGAGGAGTTCCGCCAGCAGCTCTCCCAGAAGCCCTCCTTGTGGCGCACGACTCCAGTGGTAGCGCCGGACGGCGGCGACTGCTTCAACGTCAAGAAGGAAGGGGGAACGGAACCGGATCTGTGGGTTCGGCTATACCGCCTGGAGTTCTAGCGCGGCTCGCGGATAGTCAGTTGCCGCTCGCTCGTATGGTGCCTGGGTTGGCTTGGTGGAGGCGGTGGGAATCGAACCCACGTCCGAAAACCCTCAGCCGCAGGCGTCTACGTCGATAGTCGGTTTACTTTACCGCTTCTCGCCCCGGAAGCCGTCCAGCCGACAGGAGGGCCTCGGGGCCAGCCTCATATGTCTCGCCCTTCCCCTGAGGCCAAGTTCGGGGCCAGCCACCGGAGTATGACGCCCGTTCCCGGACCCCGTTGACCCGATCCGGCGGACGCTGGCGGGTGTTAGGCCGCCAGGGCTAGCTGAGTGTCGGCAGCTATGCCGTTCTCTCTATTTAACGAGGGGAGAGAAACCTCGAGACGCAGCCTGGACCTCACTGGTTCCCGTCGAAGCCTGTCGCCCCCTTGTTCCAAGGTCACCACTCCCGGCGGCTGCCACGCGCGGCCCGGTACATCTCTCGCTGGACCTCACGCTCGCGCAGGCTCGACCGCTTGTCGTGGAGCTTCTTGCCGCGCGCCAGCCCCAGCTCGAGCTTCGCGCGACCCTTCTTGAAGTATAGGCGAAGTGGGACGATGGTCAATCCGCGCTCGGCGACCTTGCCGGTGAGGCGCGCGATCTCCCTCTGGTGCAGGAGAAGCTTCCGGTCGCGCTCGGGCTCATGGTTGGCGTCCGTCCCATGGCTGTAGGGACTGATGTGGCAGCCGCGCAGCCACGCTTCGTTGTTCCGGATCGTCGCGTACGAGTCCTTGAAGGTGACCTGCCCGGCGCGAAGCGACTTCACCTCGGTACCCCGAAGGACCAGTCCAGCCTCGAGGGTTTCGAGGATCGCGTACTCGTGCCGGGCCCGCCGGTTGATGGCGATCGGCTTCAGCTCGTCGCCCACGGTCATCGCGCCGCCATCCTCTCGCCGCGACCGACGATCATGACTCAGCCGCCTCCTCGCCGCGACCGACGGTCACGACTCAGCCGCCTCGGCGCCTTGAAAGACCGCGCGGAGCGGCGGTATCATCGGATGCTCACCTGCGTTCGAGCCGAAGTGGCGGAATTGGCAGACGCGCATGATTCAGGGTCATGTGCCCGCAAGGGTGTGGGGGTTCGAGTCCCCCCTTCGGCACCACACAGAACCAAGGGGGCCCCTGGACCTTCCCTCCCGAGTGTACCCGATGCGACCTGAGAGGCTCCCACGTGTTCGGCGAGGTCCGTCTACCTCCGGAGACGCCAGACGCCATAGCCGATGAGCGCCAGCCCCACCACGAGCCCGAGAATCTGCTTCCAGCCGAAGACCGTCGGATCTCCGCCGAGCCGAAGGGTGTCGGCGAGCAGGGAAACGAGCGCGATGATGACGCCGACCGGAATGAGAAGCCACGTCCAGCCGGTCATACGAACCTCCCTGGAGGCATGTCTTGCGACGGCGAACTCCAGTCCCGCCGGTGTCGAGATGGTAGAGCAAATCCCGTTGCCGGGCACCTCTCGCACGTGGGCGCCCGCGAGGGCCGTCGATGTGGATCGGGCGCTCGACCCGAGCCGCCGCCAGGTCAGGCGATCTCGTCCAGGCTGACGACTCGTCCCAGGGCTGAGGATCGGGCCGCCGCCTCCACGACCGCGAGCGCGCGCACGCCGACGTCGGCCGGAGCCAGGTTTGGCCCACGGCCGGTGCAGGCGGCCAGGAAGGCCGCCAGCTCGAGCTTCAAGGGCTCGCCGTCGCCAACTGGGAGGCTTTCCTTGCCCCGGTCGACTGCTTCCCATAGCCCGCCGCTCTTCGCGAATTCCTGCGCAAAGAGCGTCGCCGTCCCTGCGCCGAAGTCGGCAACGAGGCTTCCCGCTTCCCCCACGATCACGCACTCGCGCTGGGTGCCGGGGACGAAGTAGTTGGCTTCCACCACCGCCGGCACGTTTCCATAGTTCACGACCAGCACCGACATGTCGTCGAGGCCGCGGCCCAGATAGTCGCGCTGCAGCGCCATCACGTCCGTCGGGTGACGTTCGAGGAGGTACGCGAACAGATCGACATAGTGGATGGCATCGGTATGCGTGACGCCCACGTCGGTGCGCGGGCGCTTGAAGCCGGCGAACCGCCCGGTGGCGTAGCGCACGGAGCCGATGCGCCCATCGCGGAGCGCCGCCCGCAAGGCGGCGGTGACGGCATGGAAGCGGAAGATGTGGCCGACTTGGAGGACCTTCCCCGCCGCGCGCGCCGCCTCGGCCAGCGCGCGGCCCTCGGCCGAGGTGATGCTGAGCGGCTTTTCCACGAAGCACGACCGGCCGGCGGCCAGGCAGGTCTCAACGATCGTCTGGTGGCTATCGGCCGGCGTGACGACATCGACCGCATCGACGGCGGCTAACGCCTCGCGGTAGTCCTTTACCACGCGCCCTGGCGGAACGCCGTGCTGTTCGGCCCAGGCCCGCCGGGTAGCCGAGAGGTCGGCGACCCACAGGTCTTCGCCTAGTTCGCGCAGGACACGCAGGTGCTTGTCCCCCCAGCGGCCCAACCCGATCAGGAGGAGCGTCATCCTGGGAGGCTACTCCCGGATCAGGTCGCCTCCGAGATCTTCGGTGATCTCGTAGCGGAGCCGGCGGCTCTTCATCCAGCGGACGACCAGGAGGTCGGCGAAGGCGACGAAGGCGCGATTCATGACGCCGTATTTTGACTGACCGAAGCGTCGGGGGCGGTGATTGACGGGGACCTCGATGACACGAAACCCACGCATCCTCAAGAGCTGGGGGATGAAGCGATGGAAGCCGCGGTAGAGCACGAGATCGCGGAGACATTCCCGGCGGAAGGCGCGAAAGGTACAGCCGCTGTCCTGGATGCTCTCCCCGGTGAGGCCGTTGCGGATGCGGTTGGCGATGCGCGAGGAGGCGCGCCGGACGATCGAATCGCCATCGGCGCGGCGCGTCCGCCAGCCGGTGACGACGTCCCAGCGGTCGAGATGCCCGAGCAGACCCGGAATGTCGTGGGGATTGTTCTGTAGGTCGGCGTCCATGCTGACCACCAGGCGTCCCCGCGCGGCTTTGAAGCCGGCATCGGTGGCCGCCGTCTCGCCGGCGTTCTCCTTGAGCCGGACCAGGCGCACGCGCGGCGAGGCCTCGCGGAAGCTGCGGATGATCTCGGCGCTGCGATCGCGGCTGCCATCGTCGATGAAGACGACCTCGTACTCGAGCCCGGTGCCGTCCAGCACCTCGCTCAGCTCGGCCCACAGTGGCGCGAGGCTCTGCTCCTCGTTGTACACGGGGAGGACGATGGAGAGATCAGGCGCGGCCAGCACCGGAACCCGACCGGCTGTGCGTCCCCTGCCACTCCGCCACGAGCGTCTGCGGCAGTCCCAGCCGATCCAGGACGCGCGCCACGGTGTGATTCACGACGTCGTCGATGTCCTTGGGACGGTGGTAGAACGCCGGCATGGGTGGCAGGACGACGGCACCCATTTCCGCGAGGGCCAGCAAACACTTGAGGTGCCCCACGTGCAGCGGTGTCTCGCGGAAGAGCACGATGAGCGGACGGCCCTCCTTCAGGGTGACGTCGGCGGCGCGGGCGATGAGGTTATCGGAGTAGCATGCGGCGATGGCGCCTGCCGTTTTCACGCTGCACGGCGCGATGACCATGCCCGCCGTGCGGAAGGAACCCGAGGCGATGGTGGCACCGATGTCCCGGTTGTCGTATCGGTGGTCGGCCAGCGCCTCCACCTCGGCCACGCCGTAGTCGGTCTCCTCGACGAGCGTCCGCTTGGCGGGAGCCGACAGGATGAGATGGGTCTCGACGTCGGCGACGTCGCGCAGCACTTGCAGGAGGCGGATGCCGTAGAGAGAGCCGGTGGCGCCGCTCATGCCGACCACCAGCCGCTTCACGTGCGAAAGCGTCTCCGGAGAACCTCGCCGCGGGTCTTCTGGTAGAGCACCTCCCACTCGCGACTACCTTCCGGCGCCGGCCGCGCGTACGAGCCGAGGATCTTCCGGACCTCCACATCGATGGAGTCGTCGAGCTTGGACTCCTCGGTGAGAATGCGCACGATTTCGGGCCGGATATCGTCTGGAGCCTTGACCTGGACGCCGGGCGTGGCCCCCAGCTCCTTGATGATGAGATCCGCGAGGTGGAAGATCCGCTCGCGACTCATCCGCATTAGAGGATGAAGCCCCGTTCCCGCGCCAGTTTTTCCTTGACCTTGCCGAGGAGTTGGCGGTACTCGGCGCCCGATTCCTTGATGGCTTTGGCGTGCTCGAGCAGGAGCTGCCGCGCATCGGTGTCGAGGCGCTCTTCGAGGGCGATGTTATCGAGTACAACCTGACGGATGGCGGTGCGGGCGGGTCCCTCGTCCTTGCATTCGATGATGCGCCTGGTGGAGAGGCGCTTCAGGATGGCATCGGCCATGCGACCTGCGACCTCTTCCCGCCGCGACATACGCGCCCACACTACCGTCCGCGACGCGCAGTGTCAAGGAAGCGACAGGTCGATGAGGGCCGAGAGCACGCTGCCGTCGAGCGTTCGATCCCCCTGCTGGGCAAGATGGACGACCGCCGCATCGTGTGACAGCGCCGGACCCGCGGCCGCGGTGGTGAGGTGATCGTACTCGTCGGCCACCGCGATGATACGTGCGCCGACAGGAATGGTGGCGCCCCGCAAGCCGTCGGGATAGCCGCTGCCGTCGAGCCGCTCGTGATGATGTCTGATCATGGGCGCGGCGAGGGCGAGGAACTCGAAGGGAGCGACGAGCTGCGCACCGATCATCGGGTGCCGGCGCTCGACGCCTTCGTTCCCCGACGGCCTTCCGATGTTGCCGATGTCGTGCAGAAGCCCAGCCTGGCAGACGATCTCGGCCTCCTCCGGCGTGAGTCCGAGGCAGAGGGCGAGACGTCGGCTGAGCCCGCCGACCCGTTCGGCATGGCCGCGCGCGCGGGGTTCCACCCGCTCCACCGCCGTGGCGAGGGCCCGCAGGAGCCCGCGGGCCGCGCGCTGCCGCCAGAGCTCATCGCCTGCGATGGCGGTTGTCCGCGACGGGCGGCCCTGGGCGGCGGTCAGCCAGCGGTAGGCTCGTGCGACATCGTCGGAAGCGGGCTCGAGGCTGGTCGACATGCCCAGCGTCAAGCGAAGGGCATGCCATCGGAGATAGTCGCTGGAGACGGCGATTCGCAAGGGGGCGCCGACCAGTCTGCTGTCGGAGACGTGCACGCTGCCCAGCACTCAGGGCAGCGGCGTCATGGGATTGGAGGGGCCACGGCCACTCGAACGAGTTTCCCCCGACGCGCTCCTATTGGCCGCGGCCGGCAACGATCAGGCGGGTGAGGGCTCGCATGAGCGCAGCGAGCGCGCGGGTGTAGTCGACGTCTTCCTGGGTTCGTCCCGCCAACCGGCGCTCCGCCCGCTCGCGGGCTCGCTCGGCTCGCGCCCGATCGATCTCACCCGGACGCTCCGCGATGTCGAGCAGCATGATGACCTTGTCATGGCGAACCTCGGCGAACCCCCCGGCCACGGCCAGGTGGTACTCCTCACGGCCGATCCTGTAGGTGACCTCCCCGATGCCGAGGGTTGTCAAGAACGGCGCGTGACCGGGCAGGACGCCGAAGTACCCTTCCGTGCCGGGAGCGACGACCTCGTCGACCGTGTCCGCCACGATCTGCCGCGTCGGAGTCGCGATCTCGAGGGTGAGTCGATCGGCCACTAGGCCGCCT
>JBKPAK010000187.1:0-17001 GCA_046726415.1 Candidatus Methylomirabilota bacterium | reverse complement strand
AACAGTAGGGTCCGTTGATGAATCGCGGCGTGGGGGAGCCGAACGGGGCCGAGCGCGAGGGGTGGGCAGACGGGCCGGCGCGCCGGGCCCGGGCGGGCTGGAGACTTCCCAAGAGGGGAGCTCAGGGAGACCTGGCGGGGCGGACATCGCGAGGGGCAGGGGCGGCGGCCTGATCGCCTAGTCCCAGGCGCTCGAGCAGGCCTGGAAGCGCGGGCGAGTGGCTGGCTCAGCCTCCTCGGCTGCTGCGCCGCCGTCGCGGCCGTTGCGGCCACGCCGCGGGAATGGGCCGCGCTGTGGGTTTCGCCGCCGCGCTCGCCGCGGCTGCCCTCTGATCGCTCCGCGGAACTCACTCGGCTCTGCCCCGGAGCTGGGTGCCCGCCAGCTGAATTGCGCGTGGGCGGCGGTCGCGCCGCTACGGGAGGCCGCGGAGGATCGCCCGCTCGACCGCGCACACGTCGGTGTCGTTCCCAAGGGCAAAGGGCTCACGAGTCGGGATCGACGGTTGGGCCACCATGCGCGGCCGCGCACCGCGATGCGGCCACGTCGCCCGGTGGACGAGAAACGGATGGCAGACGTATACGTCCCCGGCGCGGCCGATGGCCCGCACGCGCGGACGCCGGAACGTCGAGGCCGGCAGGCGGCCGACGACGTCGCCGAAGAACATGCCGCGTTCACCAGACCCGACCAGCACGCGCGGGACGTCCAGGTGCGATCCCGCGATCACCTCCGTCGGCGCATCATCGTCACCGACGTCGGTGAACAGGAACAGCGCCAGGAGTCCCCGACTGCGGCTCCCCACGTTCACCCACCACCGTCCCTCCACGTCGTAGCTGCCGTCGATGTGCCACCCGGCATCGCCGGGGTCCCGCTGGCTGGGGAACCGGACCGGAACGGTTCCCCCAACTCCGCTTGGCTGAATCCAGCGGCCGATACCGAGGAGGGTGTCATACGTTTCCCGGAGTGCCGGCGACGCGCCCGCGGCACTGAAGGCCGGGCCCTCGGGGCACGGAAAGCGCACGACGGGCTCGGTCCACGTCGTCGGATCGCGAGGTTCGACCCCACGGGTGCGCAGTTCGTCCTCCATGACGTCGACGCACGCGCGCACGACGTCCGGTGCCAGGGCACCCCGCACCGCGAGAAGTCCTCGCGCGCAGAAATCGTCAATCGCGGTGGCCATCTCACTCGCCGTTCCCGTCAGGAGAGCGGCTTCCGGTATCGTACCGCCCGCTCGACTTCGATGAACCCCAGCCGCTCGTGGGCCCGATGGCTCCCCTCGTTGTCGAGGAGCGCATCCGTCGTGCTGGCGCATCGCGTCCTCGCAACGGCGCTCATCGTGCACGTGATCTACGGCATGTTGCTCGGGATCGGGTTCTCGATGATGACCTACCGCGTGCTCGGGAGAGGCGGGTTCGCGCTCGTCCGACCGCGCCACGCGTCCGAACCTTTTGCGGGGAGGGAGCCCCGCGATGCTGGCAACGGCGCTGACTGACCGACGGCTCAAAGGCCACGGAGGAGGATTGCAGAATCTTGGCGCAATCCGTGTCTGCTCTTGGGAGACGGATCTCGAGGACGCCCCTCCTGAATGAGCTCACTCTGGAGGCGTCATGAGAGCAGCTTCAGTGGCGGCCGCTGCGGAGACTGCGTCAGATGGCTCCGATGTTGATCCATCGTCCGAACGGTATGTGCTGCCGCAGACGACCCTGGTAGTCGGCCACTCCTAGCCAACGTGGTCAGCATGCAGGCTCAATCCATTGCTGGTTGGCACGGAGGCGGGCAGTTGGAAGCGAAACATGGCTCCGCCGCCCACTCGATTCTCCGCCCACATGCGGCCTCCATGGGCCTCCACGATGCTCTGGCAGATCGAGAGTCCAAGTCCCAGACCGCCGGCGCTGAGGCCCGGACCGCGATAGAACTTCTCGAAGACGCGCGTCAAGTCATGCGGCGCGAGGCCAGGTCCGCGGTCAGCGACGGTGACCGTCACTGCTCCGTCCGTGGCTGCGGCGGAGATCTGAATGGGCGTCCCTGGTGGCGTGTACTTGACAGCGTTCTCGAGCAGGTTGACGAGGACCTGCTGGATCAGGAGGCCGTCAGCCATGACCAGTGGCAGATCGGCAGGGAGATCGGTCGATATCTCGCGCTCACCGAGGTGTGACTCCAGGGCGGCGAGGGCAACGCCCAGGATTTCCTCGAGCGACTGCCATTCGCGCCGGATTGTCCAGCCCGACTCGAGCCGCGTCATATCGAGCAGGTTGCTGACGAGCCGCGTGAGGCGGTCGGCCTCGTCGCGGATCGCCTCGGCCAACTCCCGACAGGTGGCGTCGTCCAGCGTGCGGTGGCCCTCGATGAGACTCGTCGCGGAACCCTTGATGGCGGCCATCGGCGTCCGCAGATCGTGGGACACTGCGGCAAGGAAGGTGTTGCGGACGCGTTCCGTTTCGAAGCGAATACGTGCTTGCTGAGCCTCCTCCAAGAGAATCTGGCGCTCGGCGGCCAGGGCGATTCGAGTGGCAAATTGCTCTGCGAGTGGCTGAAATTCTGGACCGTCGTCTATCGGCGTGCGATGCGGGCGCATGACGAGGATCCCGACGGTCTGGCGTGACGCGACGAGGGGAAGATATCGCTCGTTGGCCTCGGGGAAGTTCGGCGTGCCGGGACCAGCGGGTTCGCTCCGCTCCCAGACCCAGCGGCCGATACTCGTGTCGTACGAGGTGTTCTCGCTGGGGTGAAGAGATGTGAACCGCGCAACCAGACGGCCGGTGTCGTCCGGGACCAGAGCCGCCACGGCACTGTCGAACAGTCCGCTCAGATGGCGAACGCTCACCGTGAAGACCTCGTCGACGCTCGACGCCCCCGCCAGGTCTCGGCTCATGGCATCAAGAACGGCGGTGCAGCGCTCCCGCTGACGGGCCGCTCGGGCCTGCTGGCGGATGCGTTGGGACCGATCACTGGTGAACAGCGCCAAAGCCACCATGGCCGCGAAGGTGACAACGTACTGCATGTCGGCCAATGCCGAGCCTGCGGGCGCATGTCGAAGGAACACCGCGTCGAACGCGAGCACACTCAGGCTTGCGCCCACGAGGGCCGGACCCCGTCCAACACGGACGGCCAGGACGACGATGCCGACGACGTACACGACGAGGAGATTCGCGAGCAGGAAGTAGGGGGAAAGCACCCAAGCCAGAGCCGTGCAGAGGATAGGAGGGCTCATTGCCAAGCCATACTCTCTGACGCGACTCGATGACGCCGTTTCATGGCGGAACTCTAGAGGAGCAGCCGCCGGCGGTATGACGGGAGTATCGCTCGTGTTGCTCTCTGTAGACCGGCTGCTGTGAAGGGTTACCACATCGCCAGTATAGGCTCGATAAGAGCCTGTTCTCATCAGGGTCTCATGGGTGGCCACCTGGTTCAGGAAGCGTTGTGTCGCGTCGAGGTACCCCGTGTAGATGCCGATTCTTGCTCCCTGAACTCACGGTCTTCTGATTGCCACCCAACAGCGCGGTCAGGCCGCGCGTGAAGGGCGACGACGGTGGGCGCTCGGCGTGCTAGCGGAGATCCTGCCGCGACCTTGCCAGCGCGCAGCCGGGAACGTCCTCGTGACGCAAGCACCACGCGGCTCGCCGCACGCCCTCAGGGCCAGTCCGGAGCGAACCGGTAGCCCACCGCAGGCTCCGTGAGCAGGAGGCGTGGACGAGCGGGGTCAGCCTCCAGCTTCCGTCGCAGCTGCATCATGTACACGCGCAGGTAGTGCGCCTGGTCTACGGAGTTTGGCCCCCACACTTCCTTGAGGATCTGACGGTGTGTCAGCACCTTGCCGGCGTGGCGCACGAGAGTCGTGAGCAGCCGGTATTCGATTGGTGTCAGGTGCACCTCCGTATCTCCGACGAGCACTTGCCGTCGCGCCAGATCGACGCGCAGGGTGCCGTGTATGAATACCGGTTCGGCATGAGCTTCGGCCGTCCTCGCCGCGTGCCGAACAGCAGCGCGAACGCGAGCCAGAAGCTCGGCCACGCCGAACGGCTTCGTGACGTAGTCGTCAGCGCCCGTGTCGATCGCGGCGACCTTGTCGTCCTCCCGGTCACGCGCGGAGAGCACGATGATCGGCACGGTGGTCCACTCCCGGAGACGGCGGATAATCTCGAGGCCATCGAGATCCGGCAGCCCCAGATCGAGGAGGACGAGGTCAGGTTGACGGCAGGAGGCCTCGACCAACCCTTCGGCACCGGTCGTCGCCTCGAAGCACCGATAACCCTGGTTCGTCAGGGTGGCGCGCAGAAAGCGCCGGATCTGTGCTTCGTCTTCGATGAGGACGATCACCAGCGGAGTCGAGGTCAAGCCCGACTCGTGCGCAGGGGGATCCTGGTGGCTCACGCCGAGCTCCGGGAAGCACCACTATCGGTTGGGGTAGAGATCAACCTACGCACAGTGTATCGGGCGGTGCGGTGCTGTGCGCAATCTTTACGGGATTTTAACGGCAAGCGGTCAAATCTTTACGACGGGTTGAGGCTCTGGGCGCTTCCCAATGCCCGTCGCGCCAAGTCCCTTCTCGGGCGACCATCCCCGAGCACCGGCAGCGTGAGCCGCCGGGGCCCTGACCGGCCGAATTGACGGAGCGGCCAAGCGGCCGGGCCCGCACGCGGTCGAGGAACAGCCGGGGCAGGGTGGGAACCGCGCGGCAGGGCGGCGCGAGCGCGTCCGGGCTGATCACCATGAACTGCCGCCCGCTGCCCCTGCTGCTTCCCGAGTTCGAAATCGATGGACATCGCGGCGCTTCCGGCGTGCGGCCGTCCCGCACGTGTCGATTCCTATCGGAAGTTCGTGTCGAACTGCTTGCTGATCTCCACCACCTTCTCGCCGGTGAAGCCGCCGCCCGCGGCGAGGTCGGAGATCGCTTTGAAGTAGCGGTCCTGCCCACCTGGCAGGCTCCAATCGAGCATGCGCGCTGTCGTGTCGCCGACGTTCCTGAAGCGGTGCACCACGTTGCGCGGGATGAAGACGATGGTGCCGGGGCCGGCCGTCGAGGTCTGGTCACCGACGGTCAACTCATAGGTGCCCTCGATGATGAAGAATACTTCCTCCTGCCGCGCCGTCCGCAGCCTCGTCGTTTCTCACACTTGCTCGGCACTGGCCGATCCGGTCCGTCTCTTGCAACCACCGCTACGTGTAGATGCGAACTCGCCGCGACTTCGATACGCGAGGTGTGAGGTGAGTCAGCAGAGCGTGAAGAGAGCCCTGGGTCGACTGGTGACGAACGACGTCTTCCGCGAGCGTTTCTTTACCTCGTCCGAAGCGGCGACCTGGAAAGCCGGCCTGGCGCTCTCGCCCATCGAGCTGGAGGCATTGCCGCGCCTGTCCCCGCCGCTCTCCAGCGGTTCAGCGCCCCCTCCGACGTCGGGGCACACCTTCACCGTGCGCGCAGCGAGACGGGTTGCCGCGTCCGCGTCTCCCCAGAGCATTGGGCATCGATGGAGAGAGCGGCCGAGAACCGGGGTATGATGTAATATCATACCGGCGAAGGAGGTGGGTGATGCCAGCGGACAAGATCGCCATCACGCTCGACCGGGAGCTCGTCAAGGAGATCGACCGCGGGGTGAGGGCTGGGCTGTATCGGAATCGCAGCCGCGCCATCGAGGAAGCGGTGCGGGAAAAGCTCGACCGGCACCGGCGTCGCCGCCTCTCGATCGAGGCCAAGAAACTTGATCGCAAGGAGGAGCGGGCCCTGGCCGAGCAGGGGATGACGGGCGAGGAAACGACGTGGCCCGAGTACTGAGAGGAGAAGTGTACTGGGCTGATCCCAATCCCGTTCGTGGCCGCGAGCAAGCCGGCCTCCGGCCCGTCCTCGTGATCAGCCATGAGGCGTTGAGCCGGCACTCCGGCACCGTCATCGCGCTTGCCATCACGAGCCAGCCGCAGCGCGCCGGCTTTCCGCTCACCCATGCCGTCGAGGGCCTGCGCCTGCCCAAGACGTCGTGGGTCAAGATCACCCAGATCCGTACGCTGTCGGTCGAGCGGCTCGGGCGGCGGATCGGCGTCCTGAGCGCCGACGAGGTGGATCGCATCGTCGAAGGCCTCTTCGAGCTGGTCGGGTGACAGAAGGCCCGTCACATGGAGATCGGTCACGAGGACAAGCGAGGTGCCCTCAGCACTGCCACGTAGAACGGAAGAAGCTGCCGAGGCTGGCCCCTGGGTGTCTGTCTGCCAGGCAGCCCGGTAGACCATCAGGCGGGCCGCCTCGATCTCCGTCACCATCTCGCCGAGGCGATGACTGCTCTCGGGAGCATAGCCCATGACCTGCGCGTAGCCTTTGGCCTTCCGGGTGCGGAGCTGGTTCGCGACCCAGTCGACGATCGCCAGGCCGACGCCGAGATAGCACGCGGTGTATCCACCGAACGCCCAGCTCGCCTCTTGGACGACGAACGAGTCGGCGAAATTGTCCGTTTCGTAGAGGACGAGGTCGTGGAGCACGAATGCTCCGTCGTAGGTGACCCGCGGGATTGGGAGCGTGCTCCAGATGTGCTATAGATACGCGTAGTCACTCGCCTCGAACATCGAGGCGAACAACTTTTTGCCGTACAGCCGGTATCCACCGGACTCGGTGCGCGCCTGGACGCTGGGGACAAACGCGACCGGCAACAGGCTGGACGAAGCCGGCTCAGAGACCGACGTGCACATCAGCCGGCCCTCCTCGGCGGCGAGTTTGGCGACGCGTTCCTTCAGCTCCTGCCGGATCGCCGGCCGCTGGGCGATACCGCCCGTCGCGTTGACGTGCATGTTGAAGGCGAGCACGGTGGAGGCATCGCCCTGGGCGAGCTCCTCGGCGAAGGCGACCCAGCCAAGCGTGCCGGCCCCGAGGCCGCCCAGCGCCTCCGGCAGGGCGATGCCATAGAGGCCGGCGGCCCGGAGCTTCGCGAAGTTCTCGAGGGGGAAGTGACCGGTCCTGGTCATGCTGGAGCGCGCGGGTCCCGAAGTCCCGCGCCAGCTCGCGGCCGAGATGCTTGAGGTCGTTCTGCTGCTCGCTGAGTTCGAAATCGATGGGCATCGCGTCACTCGCGGCGTGCGGCCGTCCCGCACGTATCCGATTCCTATCGGAAGTTCGGGTCGAACTGCTTGCTGATCTCCACCACCTTCTCGCCGACGTCGGAGGGCCAAGGGCCGCCGAAGTGGTGATCGCGCTGCAGGCCTCGGCGATCAAATCAATACGATCTCTTGATCGCCGCTGGCTGTGGCTAGCCGGCACGGCGGCCAGCGATCATGGCTCGCATGTCAGGGTTCCGAGCGCGGGCGCGCTCACTTGTGATAGATTCGGCCGCGAGTGAGCCTGCCCCACCGCCGTCCGGTGGAAGAGAGGCGCCTAGAGGAGGTCCGCATGGCGGCTCGGCCGCCCACCATCGGCCTCATCGCCAACCCGGTCTCGGCCCGCGACATCCGCCGGGTTATCGCAAACGCGAACAATCTTCAGATCGCCGATCGCGTCAACATCGTCCTGCGCGTGCTCGCCGCGGCCGGAAGCTGCGGCGTGAGCCGGGTGCTCATGATGCCGGACAAGGGCGGAATCAGTGCCATGCTCTCGCGCGGCCTCGCGCGCGAGCGAAGCGTGAACCATCGCTTCCCCGAGGTGGAGTTCCTCGACATGGACGTTCACTCCACGGTCGAGGACACCTTCGGTGCGGCGCGGCGGATGTGCGCGGCGGGCGTCGCCGCCATCGTCGTTCTCGGCGGCGACGGTACTCACCGCGCGGTGGCCCGGGAATGCGGAGACGTGCCCATCGCCGGTGTCTCCACGGGCACCAACAACGCCTTCCCGGAGATGCGGGAGCCCACGATCACCGGCATGGCCGTGGGTCTCTACGCGTCCGGCCGCCTCCCCGCCAGCCAGGCCCTGGTGCCGAACAAGATCCTCGAGGTCATCGTCAACCGCGGACGTCGCCGCGACATCGCGCTGGTGGACGCGGTGATCTCCACCGACCGCTACATCGGCGCTCGTGCTCTGTGGCGGACGGAGAGCCTGCGCTGGCTCTACGTGACCTACGCCGATCCCGAGGCGATCGGCATGTCCGCCATCGCCGGGCTGCTCGAGCCCGTGGGCCGGCGCGAGCCGGGCGGATGCGCGGTCGAGCTCTGCCACGACGCCGAAACTCCGAAGCTCAACCTGCTCGCGCCGATCGCGCCCGGGATGGTGCGCGTCGTGGGCATCAGCGGCTGGCAGAGGATGGGGGCCGATCAGACGTTCCATGTCGACCAGCGGGCGGGGGTGGTGGCCCTCGACGGGGAACGCGAGCTCACCTTCGACCCCGGCGACCACGTAACCATCACGCTACGCGAAAACGCCTTTCGCACTCTCGACGTGTCGCGCTGCCTGCAGATCGCGGCGGCCGACGGGCTCTTTCGCCTTCCCGCCCACTAGACCACAGGAGGACTGAATATGTCGGCAGACCCGTTGCCACTCAAGAAGGAAGACCTGCTCCGGGCCTATCGCACGATGCGCACCATCCGCGAGTTCGAGGAGCGCCTACACGTCGACTTCGCGCGCGGCGACATCCCTGGCTTCGTGCACCTCTACGCCGGGGAAGAGGCGGCCGCCACTGGGATCATGGTGCACCTCAACGACGGTGACCGGATCGCCAGCACGCACCGTGGCCACGGCCATTGCATCGCCAAGGGCGTGGACGTGGCGGAGATGATGAAGGAGATCTACGGCAAGAAGGGCGGGGCCTGCCAGGGCAAAGGCGGCTCCATGCACATCGCCGATCTGGACAGGGGAATGATGGGGGCCAACGGCATCCTGGGAGCCGGTGCCCCGCTCGCGTGCGGGGCGGCGCTGGCCGCCAAGTACCGCGGAAAGGGCGAAGTGGCCATCAGCTTCGTGGGCGATGGCGCCTCCAACCAGGGAATGTTCCTGGAGAGCTTGAACCTGGCTGCGGTGTGGAACCTGCCCGCGATCTTCGTGGTCGAGAACAACGGCTACGCGGAGTCGACCTCGCGCGACTATGCGGTCGCGGTGGATAGCTACGTGGACCGCGCCGCCGGTTTCGGGCTGCCCGGGGTCACCGTGGACGGGACGGACTTCTTCGCCGTGTACGAGGCGGCCGGCGAGATCATCCGGCGGGCCCGTGAGGGCGGAGGCCCTGCGCTGCTCGAGTGCAAGATGATCCGCTTCTTCGGCCACTTCGAGGGCGATCAGCAGACCTACCGGGGCAAGCGTGAGGTCGAGGACATTCGCGCCAACCAGGACTGCATCAAGACGTTCAGTGCCAAGGTCGTCGGCGCCGGTGTCGTCAAGCCGTCAGAGCTCGAAGCCATCGACAAAGAGGCGAGGGAGCTGATCGAGCGCGCGGTCGCCGAGGCCAAAGCGGCGCCCGCGCCGACCGCGCCGGATCTGCTGACCGACGTCTACGTCCGGTATTGAGAGGGCTACGCCATGGCGCGCAAGATCAGCATCAAGGACGCGATCCACGAGGCGCTCGATCAGGAAATGGCCCGCGATCCGCGCGTGATCGTGATGGGGGAAGACATCGTGGGCGGGGCCGGCAGTCCCGGCGAGCGCGATGCCTGGGGCGGCGTACTCGGCGTCACCAAGGGACTCTACGCCAAGTACCCCGATCGGCTGCTCGACGCGCCCCTCTCGGAATCGGCCTATGTGGGGGCGGCCATCGGCGCCGCCTGCTGCGGCATGCGCCCGGTGGCCGAGCTGATGTTCATCGATTTCATGGGCGTGTGCTTCGATCAGATCTTCAACCAGGCCGCGAAGTTCAAGTACATGTTCGGCGGCAAGGCCGAGACGCCGGTGGTCATCCGGACGATGGTGGGTGCTGGATTCCGGGCGGCGGCTCAGCACAGCCAGATGCTCACGCCGATCTTCACGCACATCCCGGGACTGAAGGTGGTATGCCCGTCGACGCCCTACGACGCCAAGGGCCTGCTGATCCAGTCCATCCGCGATGACGATCCGGTCATCTTCTGCGAGCACAAGGCTCTTTATGGTGTGGACGGGGACGTCCCCGAGGCACCCTACGCGATTCCCCTCGGCGAAGCCACCGTGGTCCGCGAGGGCCGGAGCTGCTCGATCGTCACCTACGGCATGATGGTGCATCGGGCGAGTGACGCCGCCGCCGCGCTGGCCAAGGAAGGGGTGGACTGCGAAGTGGTTGATCTGCGCTCGCTATCGCCGCTCGATCTCGACACGGTGATCGAGAGCGTCGAGAAGACGGGGCGCCTGGTGTGCGTGGACGAGGCCAATCCGCGCTGCAGCATCGCCGCGGACATCTCGGCCCAGGTTGCCCAGCGCGCGTTTCCCGCGCTGCGGGCGCAGATCGAGATGGTGACCGCGCCGCACACGCCGGTGCCCTTCTCGCCCGTGCTCGAGGATCTGTACATCCCCGGCGCCAAGCAGATCGCCGAGGCCGTTCACCGCGCGATGAGCGGAGCCCGGCGCTGATGCCGGCCATCACGCCGATCGTCATGCCCAAATGGGGCCTCTCCATGAAGGAGGGGACCCTGAACAGGTGGCTGGTCGACGAGGGAGCGGAGATCCGCGTTGGGCAGGTCATCATGGAGGTGGAGACGGACAAGATCACCGGGGTGGTGGAGGCGAGTGACGCGGGTTTGTTGCGCCGCAAGATCGCCTCGGCGGGCCAGACTCTCCCCGTTAAGGCGCTGCTCGGCGTCATGGCTCCTCCCGAGGTGTCCGAAGCGGACATCGACGCGTTTGTGGCCGGTTACGTGGTCCCGGCCGAGGCGGAGAGGGAAGAGGGCGACGCCCGGTCCGCCTACCAGTTCGTCGACGTCGGCGGCGTCCGCGTTCGCTACGCCCGAAGGGGCGACGCCGCATCCACGGTGCTGCTCATCCACGGCTTCGGCGGTGATCTCGACAACTGGCTCTTCAATCTCGATGCGCTGGGCGAGCAGAGCACGGTGGTGGCCCTGGACCTGCCCGGGCACGGCCAGTCCGACCGCACCCTGCCGGGGCGGACGCTCGGCGATCTGGGGCGCTTCGTGATGCGCTTCCTGGATGCCGTGGAGATCCAGAGCACGCATCTGGTCGGCCACTCCCTGGGCGGGGCCATCGCCGCGCAGATGGCCCTCGACCATCCGGACAGGGTGGATTCTCTGGCGCTCATTGCCAGCGCCGGCTTGGGGGATGAGATCGACACCGCCTACACGGAGGGTTTCGTCGCCGCGCAGTCCCGGCGCGATCTGAAGCCGCTCGTCGAGCAACTCTTTGCCCGCCCCGAGCTCGTTACCCGCCAGCTTCTGGACGACATTCTGAAGTACAAGCGTCTCGATGGGGTCCGTGAACTGTTGAGCGAGCTCGGCGGAAGCCTCTTCGCTCAGGGCAGACAGCGCGAACAGCCGGGCCGGCGGCTCGGGGAGACAGGCAAGCGCGTGCTGGTCGTGTGGGGCGCCGAGGACCGCATCATCCCGGCCAAGCATGCCGGCCATGCGCCGCCGTCGGCCACGATCAGGATCATCGAGAGTGCTGGTCACATGGTGCAGATGGAGAAAGCGGGCGAGGTGAATGCCGCGCTCAAGAGACACCTCCTGAGCTGACCATGATCGGTCTGGTTGACAACCCCTCACGGTTGCCCTCCGACTCCCTGGTCGGGAGGTGTCCGCCGTAGTGCCCGCCGGACGTGACGAGTCGCCCCGATCTCCCCGCTCCAGGAGGACTCCTTAGACTTGTCTCCATGAAGGCGAACCGGATCCACAGCCTCTGGGATTTCGTCCCACCCTGGGTGTTCGGCAGCGTGGGCCTCGCGCTGCTGACCGTCATCGGCCTCCGATTCCAGCTGAACCTCGCGACGGTCGCCCTCCTCTACCTCATCGTCGTCGTGGTCGTCTCTCTTCGGGGGAGCCTCCCCGCCTCGGTCCTGGTTGCCGTCATCGCCATCGTAGGCCTGAATTACTTCTTCATTAATTCGCCCTTCAGCATGGCGCTCAGCGCGCCGCTGGACGTGGCCGCGCTCATCGCGTTCTCGACGACCGCCTTCGTCATCACCTACCTGGTGTCCAGGCTGCGCAAGTCGCTGGAGGACCTCCAGGCCTCACAAGACCGCGTTCGACTCATCGTCGACACTATCCCCGCCTTGGTGTGGAGCGCCCTCCCTGACGGCTCCCGCGATTTCCTCAGTCGAGGTTGGCTGGAGTATACGGGCCTTGCCTCGGCGGAAGGATTGGGCTGGGGTTGGACGGCCTCCGTCCATCTCGACGACCGCGCGCGATTCGTGGACGAGTGGAGAGCGGCTGTGGCGGCGGGCACGCCGTTCAGGATGGAAGCGCGCGTGCGGCGAGCGGATGGGGAATACCGCTGGTTACTCACCCGCGCGGTGCCGCTGCGCGACGCGTCGGGGGGCATCGTTCGTTGGTATGGAACGAGCACCAATATCGAGGACCAGAAGCGGACGGAAGAGGCGTGGCGAGCGCAGGCGGAGATCCTCGACCTGACCCACGATACCGTGTTCATCCGCGACCGGAACGACGTGATTACGTACTGGAACCGGGGCGCCGAGAACCTGTACGGCTGGACGAAGGAAGAGGCCCTCGGCACCGTGACGCACGATCTGATGCAGACGATTTTCCCCGCGCCGCTGGACGAGATCATGGCGACCCTGACTCGCGAGGGGCGCTGGGAGGGCGAACTCGTTCACACGCGTCGCGACGGGACGAGAGTCGTCGTGGCCAGCCGCTGGTCCCTGCAGCGGGACGACCAGGGCCAGCCGGCGGGGATTCTCGAGACGAACAACGACGTCACTGGGCGCAAGCAGGCCGAGGAATCGCTGCGCCAGGCCCAGGCGGAACTCGCGCACGTCGCGCGGGTGACGACCTTGGGCGAGCTCGCCGCCTCCATCGCTCATGAGATCAATCAGCCGCTGGCCGCCATCGTCGCTGACGCCAACGCCTGCCTGCACTGGCTGGCCGCAGATCCCCCGCCGCTCGACAACGTTCGCGAGGCCCTCGGCGCCGTGGTAAAGGACAGCGAGCGCGCGGCGGAGGTGCTCGCGAGGATCCGCGCGCTGCTGTCGCGCTCTGCGGTAGCCCAGCAGCCCTGCGACCTCAATGGCGTCGTCGGGGAGGTGCTTCCCCTCGTCAGTCCCGAGCTCGCGCGCCACCGCATCGTCCTCCACCCCGCCCTGACGCCGGGTCTGCCCCTGATCATGGCAGATCGGATTCAGCTCCAGCAGGTCCTCCTGAACTTGCTGTTGAACGCGGTCGAGGCCGTACGTGCGGTTCCGCCGGAGCGGCGCCGCATCGTCATCCGCTCGACCGTGGAGCAGCGTGATCAGGACGCCTGGGTACTCCTCGCCGTCGAGGACACTGGTGTCGGCTTCCGCGAGGCCGACGCCGACCGCCTCTTCGAGCCGTTCCACACGACCAAGCCAGGAGGTCTCGGGATGGGTTTGTCGATCAGCCGTTCGATCGTCGACCGGCATGGAGGGCAGCTCTGGGCGACGCCGAACGCCGACCACGGCGTCACCTTCCACGTCGCCCTGCCGGGTGGGCAATGAGCGGGCTCCGTCGTCTTCGTCGTCGACGATGACCGGTCGGTCTGTGACCTTGGCCGATCTGGTCCAGCCCGCGCGGCCCGGTGTCACCTCCTCAGGGAGCGGCCAAACCCCACCAAAGTAGGGTAGACGCGTCCCGCCGCCCTCCATACCCTAGCCGTCATGGAGGCCAATCCCGTGACGGATCGGCGAGAGCGCATGGACGAGCACGACACGGGCGTCGTGGCAATCGTGGACGACGACCAATCCCTGCGCCGATCCCTCAGGAATCTCCTGGCGTCGGTGGGCTTTCGCGTGGCGGCGTTCGCGTCGGCGGAAGAATTCCTGACGTCGGCCGCCGGGGAGCCCATCGGCTGCTTGGTGCTCGATCTGCGGCTGGATGGGATGAGTGGCCTGGGGCTTCTGAGACATCTGGCGGACTCGGGTTCGCGGATTCCGGTGGTCATTTTGACGGCGCACGGTGACGAGCAGGCGCGCCAGCGCGCGCTTCAGGCCGGCGCGCTGGCGTTTCTGAGCAAGCCGGTGCGCGGCGACGTCCTGCTCGACACCGTCAGCCAGGCTCTCCGGCGCGGCGAAGCGGGTCTGTGACATTCATGCGACTGAGCAGGAGGAGAGACGGCATGACAACGATGACGATCCCGGCCACGAGCGCCAGCGCGCGCCATCTCGGGAGGACCGCTGCCGCCGCGACGCCTGGCCTGGCGCCAGTCGCCCGGGGGAGATCGGCATGCGTAGCGGAAAGGGAGCGCGAGATGGAATGCCCTGAAGGTGTGGGGACGCGGGCAGTCGATCCGGACGCGCTGTTGGTAGAGCGGCTGCGACGACAGGAGGCGGGGGCAGCGGAAGCGTTGGTGGCCGCCTACGGCGAGCGCGTCTACCGCCTCGCCATCCGCATCACGGGTGACAGCTCGGATGCCGAGGAAGTGGTGCAGGACGCGCTGTGGGCAGTGATGCGGAAGATCGACACATTCAGAGGGGCGGCGGCCTTTAGCTCCTGGCTCTACCGGATCACCGCCAACGCGGCCTACCAGAAGCTACGGGGCCGGCGGACCAAGGGAAACGCGATGTCGTGGGATCATCTCGCCCCATCGTTCGACGAGAACGGCCGGTTCGCGGAGCCGGTGCTCGACTGGTCGACGAGAGCACAGGATCCGGCGATTCAAGGGGAGCTCCAGTCCGTGCTCAGCGCGGCCATCGCCGATCTGCCGGCGGCGTACCATGCGCCCTTTCTCTTGTACGAGGCGGACGGACTCTCGCACCTCGAGATCGCCGAAGCGCTGCAGGTGAGCGCAAGCGCGGTGAAGTCGCGGGTGCACCGAGCACGGATCTTTCTGAGGAAGCGCTTGGCCGACTACATCGACGGTACCCTGATGGGCTCGTACCATCGCCGGAGGGGCGCCTGGGCTGGGCTGGCCGGCACCTGGCACGTTCCCGAGCTCGAGAACGCCGCCCGAGCTCCTGCCATCGCTCGACGAGCACCGCGTGCGGATGATCCTTCCGAAGTGGCGTGGAGTGCGGGCTTGGACTGCCGCGACTGTTGACGGCGGGCCCGGACCAACCGCGTTGAGATGAGATCGAGGGCGGGAGTATCCTCGGTCAGCATCTCGGATCGGCACCTCGGCTGATTCATGGCAATCGCCCGGTGGTCACCTGGCCGAAAGGAGCAAGTCATGAAGTTCACGCACCTCCTCAGCCTTGGGCTGGCTGCCTCCGTGGCCGCCACGGCTGGCGCGGCTGCCGCACAAACCCCAGTCAAGAAGCCGCTCGGTCAGTGGACTTGCGAGGAGTTTCTCGTGGTCGAGGACCAGAGCAAGGCCAAGGTCGTCTACTGGGCCACCGCTTACGCCAAGGGCGGCAAGCCAGAGGCGAGCATCATAGACATCGAAGGCACCGACAAACTGACCCCGATCATCGTCGACGAGTGCCGCAAGGCCCCCAAGGCCTCCTTCTGGCAGAAGGTCAAGGCCGAGTGGCGCAAGGTCGAGTCCGAGATGAAGAAGGTCGAGCAGAAGGCGAAGAAGACGATGTAGGGTCCCGGCGCTGGACTGGCTCGAGTTCGTCACGGCCGACGAGCGCGACGGGCTGGGCCAGCCCTGGGGAGATCAGTCATGACGACCGCGCTACGGAATACCGGAATCGAGCCGGTGGGCGAGATGCCGTGGGGTACCCACTTCTGCCACTTCTACGAGACCAGGGACGACTTGCTGGAGACCCTGCTTCCCTTCTTCAAGGCCGGCCTGGAAGCCGGCGAGTTCTGTGGGTGGGTCGTCTCCGAGCCTCTCACCGAGGAGGAGGTCTGGCAGGCACTGGACCGGGCGGTTCCCGGCCTCGACCGATACGTGTCCGAGCAGAGCATCGAGGTCTTGCGGGCCCGGGATGTGTATCTGGCGGGAGGAGAGATCGATCTCCATCGGATCATTGGCAACTGGAATGCGAAGCTCGAGCGGGCGCTGTCCAGAGGCTTTCAGGGCCTCCGGGTGAGCGGGAACACCGCCTGGCTCGAACAAAAGGACTGGCGAGACTTCATGGGATACGAGGCGGAGCTGAACCGGGGCATCGGCGATCAGCCTATGATGGTCCTCTGCACGTATCCGCTCACGACGAGCGGCGCGATCGAGTTCCTCGACGTGGCGGCCACCCACCAGTTCGCTGTCGCCAAGCGTCGGGGCCGCTGGGAAGTGGTCGAGACACCTCAGCTCACGCAGGCGAAGGCCGAGATCGTCCGGCTTAACCGCGATCTCGAGCAGCGGGTGCTCGAGCGGACGACAGAGCTGGAGGCGGCGATCGGGGACCAGAAGCGGGCCTCGGAGGCCCTGCAGGAGGCGCAGAAGGTGTTGGCGCACGTCACGCGGCTCACCACCATCAGCGAGCTGACCGCGTCGCTGGCCCATGAGGTGAACCAGCCGCTCGCCGCCATCATGGCCAACGCCACCGCGAGCCTGTACTGGCTCGATCACACTCCGCCCGCCCTCGACGAGGCCACGCAGTCGATCCAGCTCGTGATCCGGGACGCCCAGCGGGCGGGCGACGTGATCGCGCATGCGCGTGCGCTCGTGAAGAAGTCGGAAGGCGAGAAGTCCCTCGTGAACGTCGATCAGATGATCCGCGAGGTGCTCCGCCTCGTCCAGCCCGAGGTGCAAAGGCACGCGATCGTGGTCGAGCAGGCCCTGGCTGAGGGTCTTCTCCCGGTGCGGGGAGACCGGGTCCGGCTGCAGCAGCTCGTCCTGAACCTGATCATGAACGGGATCGACGCGATGGCGGAGGTGACGGCGCGACCGCGCCGGCTGGTCATCTCGTGCGGGCGTGGGCTAGGAGAGGACGACCCCGGCGTCCTCGTCAGCGTGCAGGACGCGGGTGTCGGGGCTGCGGCACATGACCTCGAGAAGCTCTTCGATCCCTTCTTCACGACCAAGCGGGATGGCCTGGGGATGGGGTTGTCGATCGGCCGTTCCATCGCTCAGGCTCACGGAGGACGGCTGTGGGCCTGCCGCAACGCGGATCACGG
>JBKPAK010000186.1:0-25731 GCA_046726415.1 Candidatus Methylomirabilota bacterium | reverse complement strand
TGGATGATCTCGTCGTAGTCGCGCCCGACCTCACGGCAGTGCTTCCTGAGCACCTCCTGTTTCTGGGCATAGGCGTCATCTCCACGGAAGCTGTAGTTCCACCAGTCGGCATGCTGGGCGACGACTCGCAAGAGGTACTTCTCACCGGAGCCGCCCACCAGGATCGGCGGAATAGGCTGGGGTCGAGGCTCGCAGTACGCCCCGCTGATCTGGTAGTGGTCGCCGTGGAACGTGGCCGGGGCCTCCCGCCATATCAACCGGATGATCTGGATCGCCTCGGCGAGCTGCGCGATGCGCACCTTGGTCGTCGGAAATGGCCAGCCGTAGGCGCGGTACTCCTCCTCGTTCCATCCCGCGCCGATGCCCAGGATCACGCGCCCGCCTGAGAGGGCCTGCGCGGTGGCGACCATCTTGGCCAGGTGCGCCGGGTTGCGGAAGCTGTTGCACAGCACCTCGTGACTGCAGAGCTTGTCCGGATAGCGGGCCAGCGCGTAGGCCAGCAAGGTCCAACCCTCGGCCACTCGGTGGCCGTTGTACTGGACGTGATCGGGGAACCACAGGGAATCGAACGAATCGGCCGTCTGGTCCAGATATCGGAAGGTGTGTTCCACCAGCCGCGACCACACGTTGAGACCCACGGGAACGGGCATTGCGCGCCTCTTGCGATGATGTTGGATGCGAAGCTCGCCGCCGTCCCGCGTGCGATGTTGGCCAATGCAGGGACCCGGCGGGCCGAGTATACTTCGAGCGTCAGCTCCCCATGTCGGACACGTGAGTATACTTCTCAGCGCTCCATGTCGGACGCTCGCAGCGCGCTCCGTCTCGTGCGGCGATCGCCAACGCCCTGGCCGACGCGACGGGCCAGCGGTTCACCGAATTGCCCATCACCAGCGAAATCATCGGCCAGACTCTCCAGCGCCCTCGCTAGGCGCGGCATGCGTCTCGAGGAGCACCCCGGATTCGAGGGGCGCCACGGCTTGGCCGGGGCGGCCCCGAGCGTTTGGGGGGTTTGGGGGGCCCTTTCGAGGCCCCCCATTTCAACGAGTACAATCAGCGGGGAATGAGGTGACGGACATGCTCAAAGTCTTCGGGGTGCTTCTCCCGTTGTCGCTGAGCCTGCCCGTGCTCGCTGGCGCAGCCGATCTGCCCATCGTCGACGCCCACATTCACTACAGCCACGACGCGTGGAGCGTGGTGCCCCCCAATGAGGCGGTGGCGCTGCTGCGGAAGGCCGGTGTGAGGCGCGCGCTGGTGTCCAGCTCGGACGACGAGGGAACGCAGAAACTGGTGGCCGAGGCTCCGGACCTCATCATTCCCGAGCTGCGGCCCTACCGAAAGCGCGGCGATATCGGCACCTGGGCCCGCGACGAGGCCATCATCACCTATGTGGAGGAGCGGCTCCGGAAACACCGGTACGTGGCCATCGGCGAGTTCCACCTCTACGGCGCCGACGCCGAGCTCCCCGTTCCGCGCCGCATCGTTCAGCTGGCCAAGCAGTACGGCCTGATGCTCCACGCCCATTCGGACGCCGACGCCGTCGAACGCCTCTTTCGCCAGGACCCCGAGGCCCGCATCCTGTGGGCGCACGCCGGCTTCGAACGACCGGAGCGCGTGCGCGAGATGCTCCGCCAGCACCGCAACCTGTGGGCTGATCTGGCCTTCCGCACCGATCACGCGGCCGGCGGCAAACTGACGCCCGAGTGGCGCGAGGTGTTCCTGGAATTTCCCGATCGCTTCATGGTGGGCACCGACACCTTCGTGCCCGAGCGATGGCACTACGTCTCCGAGCATGCCGCCTGGTCCCGTGGCTGGCTCGCCGATCTTCCGCCCGACGTGGCCGAGCGCATCGCCTGGAAGAACGGCGAGGCCATCCTCGGCGGGGCGTTTTCGAAGGGGCGCTGACGCCGGTACGCACCGGTTCCAGCGGGCGTCTGTGTCGAACGCCGCCGCCAGACCCACAGCAGGACGGTGGTGTGGGCCTATGAGGGCCTGCCGGTGGCTGCTCGTGCTGGCCTCGGTGTGGCTCGGGGCGCCGACGGTGGCAGCGATTGCCTGCGAGGTACCACGCAACTTCAACGTGCGCGGTCGCATCCAATCCGGAGACGTGATCGTCCTGTTCCGCACCGTCCCGACCGCCATCGAGATCGGCCAACAGTTCTCGGTGGAGGCGGTGGTCTGCGTGAATCCTCCCAGCCCACGCGCCACGGGGTTCCGTGTGGATGCGCAGATGCCCGAGCACCGCCACGGCATGAACTACCGCCCCCAGGTGACGGCAAAGGGCGACGGGTTCTACGTGGCCGAGGGGCTCCTCTTTCACATGCCCGGCAACTGGCAACTGGTCTTCGACGTCGAGCAGGGTGATCGGACGGAGCGGCTCGCCATCGACGTGATCCTCGAATGAGGGCGCTCGTCCGAGGTGCCGCCGCCGCGCTGGGCCTCGTGGCGCTCTGGCTCGGCACGGTGGCCGCTTCGGCGCAGGATCTCTTGCCGTTCGAATCGCCCGAGCTCCGCCGGATCCTCCAGCACGGCCCGTGGCCCCAGCCCGTCCCGCGCGATCCAAGCAACCGCGTCTCGGGCGATCCCGCGGCGACTGCTCTTGGGCGACGGCTCTTCTTCGACACGCGGCTGTCGGCCAATGGCGCCATCGCCTGTGCGAGCTGTCATCGGCCAGGCCGGGGATGGACCGATGGCCGCAAGCAAGCGGTGGGACTCGGCCCCGTCGATCGCAATACGCCCACTGTCCTGGACGTTGCGTTCCAGCGCTGGTTCTCGTGGGACGGGCGAGCCGATAGCCTGTGGTCGCAAAGTCTCAAGCCGATCGTCGACTCCCGCGAGATGGGTCTGAGCGCGCGCCAGGCGGCGGGGATCGTGCGCGGGGATCGTGAGCTGGCGTGTCTGTACGAACGCGCGTTTGGAGCGCGGCTTGGGACCGGGGCGAGCGTCGATGACGAGGGGGTTCTGGTGGATCTGGGCAAGGCCTTGGCGGCCTTTCTGGAAGGCCTGAGCTCGGGGCCGACGGCGTTCGACGAGTTCCGCGCCGCGCTGGCGCGCGGCGACCGCGCCGCGGCTGCTCGCTACCCGGTCGCTGCCCAGCGGGGGTTGCGGCTCTTCGTAGGCACCGGCAACTGCAGCTTCTGCCACGTCGGCCCGACGTTCACCAACGGCGAGTTTCACGACGTGGGCGTGCCCTTCATGGTGGCGCCGGGGCGGGTCGATTCCGGGCGCCATGGCGGGATCAAGCAGCTTCGCGCCGATCGCTTCAATCTCCTGGGCCCGTACAGCGACGACGCGTCGCGGGCCTCGGCGACGAAGACGCGGCACGTCGAGCTGCAGCACGCGAACTTCGGCCAGTTCAAGACGCCATCCCTTCGCAACGTGGCCCTCACCGCGCCCTACATGCACGACGGCCGCTACGCGACCCTGCGCGACGTGGTGCGCCACTACTCCGAGCTGGACATGGAACGCATCCACGCTCACGGCGAGCAGCTCCTGCGCCCGCTGCGGTTTTCCGAGGCGGAGATCGACGATCTGGTGGCGTTTCTCGAGACGCTGACCGATCCTCGAGCGGCGGCTGAACCTCGACCGCCCTCAGTTCCCGCGGGATGCGCTCCTTGATACCGGCGGACGCCGCCTGACGCCGGCGTCGGACGGATGGGCCGTCTTCCGCAGTCTGCTAGCGGACTGCGCCCCGGGCGGCGACGGGCCAGGTGACTTCGAGGGTGCCGCCGCGCACGCCGTACACCTCGTCGACCATGTTGGAGACGACGCAGCAGTGATTCGGCACGACGTGCACGACATCGCCGACGTGGGGACGCTCCGCGCACGCCGTGAGGTCGACGATGGCATGCTCCTCAGAGAGCGCGCTGATCACTGCCTGCGGATGCTCCAGGAGGTGGCCATACCCTTTCATGCCGTAGAGATCGGACGTCAGGACCTTGGTTCCGGCATCGAGAACGCCGCGACTCGCCGTGGGCCTGCTCACTACCGTGGTCCGCACGCGCATGGCGCAGTCGTCCCAGGTGGCGGTGCCGCTGGCCACGACCATGGCGTCGTTGTAGATGCAGGTTCCCGCCCGATGCTCGGTCAGTACTTTGAGGTTCTGCGCGGTGAAGAGGCTCGGCGTCCCACCGCCGGACACCACGGGCACCGCGATCCCAGCCTGGGCGAACCGCGCCAGGGCTCGCTCGAAGAAGAGGCGGGTGTCGGGATCGCGATTGGGAAAGGTCATGAGGCCGAGGAACCTCATCCGCGGCAACCGCATGGCAGCCCGCGCCAGCTCGAAGGCCTGCTCCGGGGTCTGCACGCCGTTGCGCCCGAAGCCGGTATCGCACTCGACGAGGAAGGGGACGTCGACGCCGTGGCGCACCCCTGCCTCCGACAGCCCGCGCGCCACGACTTCGTTGTCGAACACCACGGTGAGCCGGGACAACCGCTGGGCGAGCGCCATGAGCCGGTCGGTCTTGTCGCGGCCCAGGATGTTGTACGTGAGCAGGACGTCGTCGGCGACCGCGGCATCGGTGAATACTTCGACTTCACCGAGCTTCTGGCAGGTGATGCCGATCGCCCCCGCCGCCATCTGCATCCGGCCGATCTCCGGGATCTTGTGCGTCTTGATGTGCGGGCGATTGGCGATGCCGTGGCGGGCGAGGTGCTGCTGCACCCGCCGGATGTTGGCCTCCATGATGTCGAGGTCGATGGTGACCGCGGGCGTGTCGAGCGCCGGCGTGCGGGCCATGTCAGCCGCAGGCGATCGCGTAGACGTCCCCTACCCCATCGGGAAGCAGCGATTCGCTCCAGGTGCGGCCGCCGTCCTGCGTGCCGAAGACCTGACCGTGGCGCGTCACGCCGTAGACCTGGTCGGGATCGCGATGGTGCAGGGCCACCCCCATCATGGTGCTCCGCGGGGTGAGGCCGTGATCGAAGCGCTCCCATGTCTGCCCGAGGTCCTGGCTGCGGTAGAGCGAGCCATTCTGGCTGCGCGAGGCGGGACTCAGGCAGGCGTAGAGCGCGCGGGCATCGTGTGGTGAGACGCGGACGTCGCGGCCGTAGGTCAGCGGCGAGAAGCGGCCGATCCCCATGTCCTGCCAGCTCGCACCGCGATCGGGACTGCGGAAGAGACCCATGCGCACGGCGAGAAAGACCGTTCCCGGCTGGGCGGCGCTGACGGCGAGAGCGTGAGCGTCCAGCATGCCTTCGCTGTCGGTGTCGCTGCCGATCCGGCTCTTCAGATGCGGCAGCGTGGCCAGCTCGAGCAGCTCTGCGCTGCAATCGCCCCATGTCTCGCCGCCGTCGAGGCTGCGCATCGCTCCACCGACCTCCAAAGCCGCATATACCTCGTCGGGATGATTGGGATCCACCGCCAGGCGCATCACCCGACAGGCGAAAGCCATCTTCACGCGGTCGGGCTGCTTCGCGTTCGGCAGGCGACGCCAGGTATCGCCGCCGTCGTCGCTTCGGTACACGCCGACCGGGGAGGTGCCGGCATAGAGCACCTTGGGGTTCCGCGGTTGCACGTGGATCGACCAGACCTCCTGGTCCTGATCTGGAAAGCGCAGCCGTTCCCAGCTTGCCCCGTGGTCAGTGCTGCGATACGGGCCGTCCTGTGCGCCCAGATAGACCGTCTCGGGGCGCTCCGGGTGCACGGTGATCGCCTGCACGTTGGTCGGCTCGGGCAGCCCCTTGGTCACCAGCTCCCAGTGGTCGTCGCCGACCGCCTTCCGAAAGAGTCCGCCGAGCGATCCGCCCGTCCATCGCGCCGCGCCGACGTAGACATACGAGAGAGGCTGGCTAGACATGATCAGGTTCTCCCTTCGGTGTCAGGAAATGCCCGCCACGCCCTGTGTATCACAGAGACGCCACCCGCGGTAGAGCGCCGGTGTCCGGCCCGCATGGTGTTCGTCACCCGGCGGTGATGAGATACACCCCGAGCACGATGAGCACCGTCCCGACGACGACGCGCGCCGTGAGGCGCTCGATGCCTCTGAGGAAGAGAAACGACAGGAGGAGGACGAAGATCGGGCTCACACCAGACAGCGGGGCCACGACGCTGACCGTGCCCAGCTTGAGGGCGACCACGCCCAGGAAGACACCGGTGTTCTCCGCCACACCGGCGGCGATGAAGTGGGCCAGACTGCGGCCTTTGCACACCATCGCCTGACGGTTTCCCGAAACGGCCAGGAAGACGGTGAAGATCAGGAGGCCCGTGGCGACGTTGACGGCGAAGCCGAAGACCGGTCCTGTCTGGCTCAGACCGAGCTTTCTCAGGATGGCCACGACTCCGAAGCAGGAGGCCGACAAGAAGGGAAAGGCGAGCTGGATCGGACGAAAGCCCATCTGGCGGCCAGTGGTCGAAAGCAGAATCGTGCCGAGCACGATGACCACCGTCCCCGCCAGGATCGGCAACGTCATGTGCTCGCCCAGCAGGAGAATGGCTAGGCCCGAAGAGATGAAGGGGCTCAGGTTGATCACGGCGGTCGAGACCGACGCTCCGACCTTCTCGATGGAGACGAACCGCAGCAGCCGGCCGGACAGAGTTCCGACGAGGCCGGCGGCGGCGAAATACGCCACCCCCTTAGCATCCACTGACTCGAGGGGACCCATCAGGAGGACGGCGCTCCAGAGACCGACGGTTCCTACCAGGAGGTTGATCCAGACGCCCGTGTAGGGATTGGCGTCGCGCAGACCATGCCTGATGAAAATCGTGGCGCTGGCCGCGCACAGAGCTCCGACCAGTGCCAGCACGTAGACGGTGGACGGCATCGATAGTCGGGGGAGGGGGCGCTACCGACGCCGCGCCTTCCAGACCTCCTCCGCCGGCCACTGGCGCGCCCACTGCAGAGTGACGTAGGGATAGCGCGTGGTCGCCCCCACCGGCGGCCGCACTTCGATCAGGTCTTCGATCTCGAATCCGCTGCGCCGGAGCAGTCGCAGCCAGTCTCCGTGGGAGAGATGGAACTCGACGCCGGGATCGCCAGGCCACTCGATCCGATACATCCCGAACGCGGGGCGCAGCAGACGGTCGGTTGCCGCGACATCGTTCTCCTCCGGCATGCAGAGGGTGAGCAGCCCGGAGTTGGCTAGAAAGATCAGCTCGCCGCCGGGACGGAGAAGGCGGGCGGCCTCGGGCACCCAGCGCTGGGGGTCAGCCCAGAGGCACGCTCCGTACTCGGAGATGGCCAGATCGAAGCTTCGGTCCGCGTACGGCACGCGCTCGGCGTTGCCGTGGAGGAGAGGGAAGTCGAGGCCGTGCTCGCGCTGAAGGCGCCGCGCGGTGGCGAGCTGCGCCGCAGAGTTGTCGATCGCCACGACGCGTGCACCGCGACGGGCCAGCCACGCCGACACGTAGGCGGTCCCGCACCCAAGCTCGATGGCGTCCTGGCCGGCGAGGTTCGCAGGCAGCACGCCGAGCTGTGACTCCGGGACGCCCCAGATGCCCCACGTAGGCTCCGCCTGCGCCCAGCCGCGCTCACCGGCGGCGACGTAGTCCTTCGCCTGCGCGTCCCAGAGGGCGCGGTTGCGGTGCACATGTTCGGGCAGATCGGTGTCGTCGGCCACGGAAACTGATGCGGCGGGGGCGGGAGGATCACCCCTCGCCGCAGGCAGGCGTCAGCGGATGGCGGCCGGCGCGACCGTCGAGCCCGAGCCGCCCTGAATTTTGAGCGGCTGCATCACGAAGGCGAACTCGTAGGCGCGCTTGGCGGCCAGCTCGTCGAGCTTCATGTTCTCCAGCAGGTGAATCCCGTTAACTACCAGCAAGATCTGGTGCACGGGCAGGGAGATCTGGGGATCGGGGTTCGGCGCAACCTCCACGGGCCAGTTGTCGGAGCCGACCAGCATCGGATCCTGGCGCGCCAGCCACTCGGCGGCGGCGACGCCGATGCCGGGGCAACTCTTCCCGTAGCGCGCGTTGTCCTTCCCCCACAACTTGCCCCAGCCGGTGTGGATGATGACGGCGTCGCCCGACTGCAAGGTGAGGTTCTGCCGCTGCAGCGCCTGCTGGAGGTCCTGCACGGTGATCTCGTAGGTGTCGGGCAGGGTGTCGACGCCTTTCAAGCCCGCCACGTCGATCAGGACGCCCCGCGTGAAGAGGGCGCCAACCTTCTCGATGCCGAGCTTGCTGAACCCGCTGCGGGTCGATACGTCCTCGACCTTGAAGCAATTGTACATACTGTTCTCGTGAGTCTGGTGCGCGAACCCGTCGAGCTGTGTGCCGACCTGACCGATCTCGGAGATGACCAGCTCTTCGTTGCTGCCGCGGCGGTTCGCCGGCTGATTCATGAAGGTGCGCTTGGTGTGGACGTCGAAGCGACGGGTGCCGACCAGGGGCATGGAGGGGCCGAGGACGTGCCCCAACTCGACGACCTCGCCGGTGCGGATGAGCCGGGCCGCACGGAGCACGGTCTCCGGCTTCATGTGGTTGGCGGAGCCGCGCTCGTCGCCGGCGCCCCACTTGGAGGGACATCGCTGGCTCTCGGCGGGCGGTCGCCACGACTGGGCGTGGGCGAGGGGCATGACCGAACTGAACGCGATCACCACGGCGGCGCTGACGATGATGGATCGCATACGTCCTCCTCCGTCGGGTCCAGGCGCCGCCTCGATGCGGCGCGCCCGAGCGGCGACGACACTACCGCAACCGTTCGGGAGAAGCAATGCAGGGCCGGCGCGGGCCGCGCTCAGCTTTGGCGATACCAGTAGGCGATGCCGCTCAGCTTTGGCGATACCAGTAGGCGATGCTGCCGAAGATCGAGTCCCAGCTGTTGGGCAGTACGCCCCCGATTTGGTTGGACACCGCATGCAGCACGTTGCGCCACGTCACGGGAATGACGATGCCGCTCTGGATCACCAGGTCGTTCATTCGGATAAACAGGGCGGCGCGCTTGACGGGGTCCATTTCGACTTCCGCGTCTCGCCAGAGCTGATCGTACTCGGGGCTGCGCCAGCGCGTCACGTTCCGCCCGGTCCACTTGTTGTCCCGGTTGGGGATCTCCCAGGACACGAACTGCGCCATGAAGAACTGCGGGTCGAGCCACGTGAAGGTGGTGTACATCTGTAAGTCGGCGTGGAAGCGCACGTTGGTGTCGGTGTTGTTGGGATCGGCGGAAAAGAACACCGAGGCCGGAACGGCCTTGATCTCCAGGTCAATGCCTGCCTTGGTCGCCGCCTGCTTGACGACGGCCTGGATCTTTTGGACGGTCGAGCTGGTGGCGGCTTGGAACAGCAGCTTGAGCCTCCTCCCATCCTTGCTGCGCACGCCGTCGGCGCCCCGCGTCCAGCCCGCCTCGTCGAGGAACTGGTTCGCCCGCTCGACGCTGAACTCCCAGGAGGTGTTCCGCGAGCGGAACCGCTCGGGGGCATTGAGGAAGTTCGAGGTGATCTGCCCGTTGCGCCCGATGATGTGGTCCTGGATGGTCGAGCGGTCGACGAGGAGACTGAGGACCTTGCGAATGAGGGGGTCCGTCAGGTGGGGGTGCGGGGCCTTGACGCTCGATCGTTCGCCGTCGACCTCCCGCCATGGATCGCTCTGATTGCACTGGATGTGGTTCACTCCACTGCTCGGAATGGCCAGGATCCGGCCCTTCGCCCCCTGCTCGAGGCGCTTCAGAACGTCCTCTTCGGCCAGGACGTAGTAGGCGAAGTCGTACTCGCCGGTCTGGAGCACGGCGCGCGCCGCGGAGACCGCGTCGCCACCCCCCTTGACCTCCAGGCGGTCGAAGAACGGGCGGTTCGGCACGTGGTAATGCGGATTGATCTCGGCGCGGATGACGTCACCCGGTGTGAAGTCGACCAGCTTGTACGGTCCCGTCCCCACCGGTTTCAACATCCCAGCCGCTTCGCGAGCGGAGGGGCCTTTGTGCGGGCCGAAGATATGTCGAGGAATCAGCCCATCGCCGGCGAATACGATGCCCCAGTACGGCTGTGGCTTTTTGTAGACGACCTTGACGGTGTGAGTGTCGAGCTTGTCAACCTGCGCGACTTCCTGGAAGGGCCCACGGCTCGTGGTGGCGGACGCGGGATCGGCGGCGAATTCCCAGTTGAAGATGACGTCGTCGGCGGTGAACGGCCGGCCATCATGCCAGACGACATTCCGCTTGAGCCGCCAGATCACCCACTTACCGTGCTTGGAGATCCCGCCGTTTGTGCGCGTGGGCAGTTCCTCGGCAAGCAGGGGCGAGAGCTCCCCGTCGGGACCGGGCGCCGCGAGGGGCTCGTAAAAGAGCCGGGTGGCCGACAAATCCTTGAGACCGCGGCCAAAGTGAGGGTTCAGAAGGCCCGGGGCGTCCCACATGAGGATTTTGAAGTCGCCACCGCCCCCGCGGCGGGTCGGCGTGGGACCGGTCTCTCGGGATTGGGCGGTCGCCACGCCGGCTGACGCGAGCATCTCAGCAGCAGCGGGCGCGCTCACGCCGAGACCCACCATGGCATGGACGAACCGCCGGCGGGTCAGCCGTCCGCGCTTGACCTCGGCCGTTAGAGCTCGAAGAGCCTGCTCATCCATGGCGCCGGTAATCTAGCACGCCGGTGTACGCTGCGACAGGAGGAGAAATTTCATGCTGAATCAGGCGCCTCCTCGTCGCCAGTTCCTCAGGATGCTCGGTATGCCTGCCGCTCTCGCGCTTGGGCTGTCGCCCGACGCGGCGGCTCAGACTCAGGCGTTGCCGCCGACACCTTCGTGCGCGGCGGCTGCGCCCACGCCCAGACAGACCGAGGGTCCCTACTTCAAGCCCGCCTCGCCGCCGCGCACCTCACTCCTGGAGCGCGGCATGACCGGGACGAAGATCATCATCACGGGCTTCGTGTTGTCTACCGAATGCAAACGCGTTGCCCGCGCGTTGATCGACGTCTGGCAGGCCGACGACAAGGGCGAGTACGACAACGTCGGGTTCACGCTGCGCGGCCATCAATTCACTGATGAGGGGGGGCGCTATCGCCTCGAGACCATTGTGCCAGGCCTCTATCCGGGCCGGACCCGACACATTCACTTGAAGGTCCAGGCGCCTGGCCGCCCGGTTCTCACCACGCAGCTCTACTTCCCGGGAGAATCCCAGAATCAGCGCGATGGTCTCTTCAGTCAGGCGCTGGTCCTGCCGGTGCGCGAGACCACTGACGGCAAGGTAGCGACATTCGACTTCGTGTTGCGCGGCTAGCGACGCCCCGCCGAAGCAATCGTCTGAACGCGCTCCCTCGGCGCCTTGACGATGCGGCGGCGGGTGGAGCACGATGGCTCCCGGTTGGCACAGCGACGCTTTAGCGAGGAACGCGACGATGGGATTGCTAGACGGCAAGGTGGCGGTCGTCACGGGTGGCGGAACGGGGATCGGACGCGCCGTCTCGCTCGAGCTGGCGCGAGCCGGCGCGAAGGTCGTCGTCAACGACTACGGTGTCAGCGTGGATGGCCGGGATCCCTCCAGCGAGCCGGCCAATCAGGTTGTGGCGGAGATCGAGAAGCACGGCGGCCAGGCGATTGCCAGCCCCGAGAGCGTGGCAACCATGACCGGAGGGCGGGGCGTCATCGATCTGGCGCTGCGGGAGTTCGGCGATCTTCACGTGCTCGTCTGCTGCGCAGGCATCCTTCGCGAACGCATGATCTTCAACATGAGCGAAGAAGAGTGGGACGCCGTCATCGCCGTGCATCTCAAGGGGCATTTCACGGTCATGCAGCCGGCCACCCGGCACATGCGCGAGAAGAAGTCCGGTTGCATCATCGGCTTCACCTCCACCGCCGGCCTCGAAGGCAGCCCGGGCCAGCCGAACTACTCGGCGGCCAAGGAGGGCATCGTGGGGCTCATGCGCTCCACGGCGCTGGCCATGGCCAAGTACGGTGTGCGCTGTAACGCCATCTCGCCCACCGCCGACACGCGCATGACCCAGCGCCTGCCCGGCGAACGCCGCGGACTCGCCACGGCCGCCCCGCCGGAGGCCATCGGCCCCGTCGTGGCTTTCCTGGCCAGCGACCGCGCCGCCCACATCACGGGTCAGGTGGTTGGTGTGCGCGGCCCGGAGGTCACGATCTTTTCGCATCCGGCGCCGCTCCGTACGGCGACGAACGCCATCCCATGGACGCCGGAAGCGCTCGCCGACGCCTGGGACCGGACGCTGGGGCAGGATCGCCTGAGGCGGTTCGACGCGATGAAGATCCCGTGGCCGGTTTGACGGCGGGCGGAGCGAGCCCACCGCTATGTAGGCGACGGCGGGGGGAGCGTTCGCTCCCTCCCCGCCTCGTCAGCGCCGCGCGCCGGTTGTGGCCTCGTGATTGACGGCTAATTCGAGAGCACGAGCGTGCCGGCGGCGGAGAGCATCCCGCCCATGCCGTTGACCAGGGAGAGCGAGGCGTTCGGCACCTGGCGCGCGCCGCACTCGCGGCGCAGCTGGCGCACCGCCTCGATGATGGGGAAGATGCCGTACATGCCGCTGTGGGTATAGGACAGTCCGCCACCATTGGTGTTGATGGGCAGCTTCCCGCCCGGCGTCGACCGCCCCTCTTCGAAGAAGTGGACACCCTCCCCTGGCTTGCAGAGACCGAGCGACTCCAGCATGATCGGCGGCCCCGAGGTGAATGCGTCGTAGAGCATGATGTGGTGGAAGTCCGCGGGCTCGACGCCGGCCATCGCGAAGGCCTTCTGGCCCGAGATCCGCGTGGCCTCGCTGAAGGTCAAGTTACGCATCTGGGTCAGCATCACGTGCTCCGCCCCCTCGCCAGCGCCCCGGATGTAGACGGGCTTCTTGGCGCAGTCTCGCGCCCGGTCGACCCGGGTCATCACGACCGCCCCGCCGGCGTCGGTGACCAGGCAGATATTCAGGATGTTGAACGGCCAGACCACGGGCCGGGAGGCGAGCACGTCCTGCACGGTGAGCGGATCGCGGTTTCTGGCCTTGGGGTTGAGAGCGGCCCACTTGCGCGTCGAGACCGCCACCTGCGCCCACTGCTCGAGGGTCGTGCCATGCTCGTGCATGTGGCGCGTGGTGATCAGACCGAAGTAGGTGGGCGCACCGCCGAAGCCATACGGCATCTCGAACTGGCCCGGCAGCGCGGTGTCGCGGCGGGGCGTCACGCCCACGCCGGAGCGGCCGGATTCGCCGTGAGAGATCACCGCCACGTCGCACAGCCCGTGATGCAGGGCCAGCATGGCGTGGCCGACCATGATGATGAAGGAGCACCCGCCCACCGTGGTGCCATCGACGAAGCGCGGCACGACACCCACCGCTTCCGCGATAGTGGCGGGGGAGTGCTGGCCGGCCGTGAAGACGCCGTCGATGTCGGAGACTTTGAGGCCGGCGTCGCGGGCGGCGTTGTGAATCGCCTCGACGTGCAGGGTGAGCTGGCTCTTGTTGGGCAGGGTGCCGATCTCGTCGCTCTCATCGACGCCGACGATGCACACCGAGTTGGACAGTTCGCGCATCTTCGCTCCCTCCATCACCGCGGACCTCCCGTCGCGGCCTTCGCCGGTTGGAAGATCGGCAGGCTGACCTGATCGGTGAGCTTCTCGAACAGAACCTCTACCGGCATGTCGCAGCGAAGCGCCTTGGGATCGGGATCGACGTTGACCAGATTGGTCAGCATGCGCGGTCCCTCATCCAGCTCCACCATGGCCAGGACGACCGGCGTCTTCACCTTGAACGCCTTGTTGAGGATCTGGTGCGCGATCTCGAAGGAGTAGAGCCGGCCGCGCCCGCTGGCCTGGACCCAGGTGATGTCGCGGGAGGCGCAGAATGGGCAGAGGACGCGCGGATAGAGGAAGGCCTTTCCGCACGCCTGGCACTTCGGGATCATGAGCTTGCCGTCCCGGGCGCCGTCCCAGTACGGTTTGGCTTCGGGGGTGATCGGGTGGGGCAGGGGGCGTTCGAGTTCCATAGGCTCCTCTCTGGTCGGGATGGTCCCCTTCTTCTATCGCAAGCCGGGTAGGTCCGTCGAGAGACGCCATGAGAAAGGAGCCGGAGGCATGACTTACCAGTGTCTGCTGTACGACGTGAAGGACGGGATCGCCACCCTCACCTTGAATCGGCCCGAGCGCCTCAACGCGCTCGGTGACAGCCTGCGCGACGATCTCCTGGATGCCGTCACCCGGGCCAGCGCCGACCACGAGGTCCGGGTGATGATCGTGACCGGGGCGGGCAAGGGGTTCTGCGCCGGGGGCGACGTCAAGGCCATGAACGAGGCCAAGGAAGACCGGCGGGAACGGCCGCTGATCGAGAAGATCGCGCCGTCTCGCGACCGCACGCTGCTCGCCATGCGCGATGCACCGCAGCCGATCATCGCTGCCGTGAACGGCGCTGCGGCGGGGGCGGGCATGAACCTCGCCCTCGGCTGCGACATCCGCATCGCGTCCACCGCAGCCAAGTTCTCCCAGGCCTTCGTCAGGCGGGGGTTGCACCCGGACTGGGGTGGGACGTACTTCTTGCCACGCGTGGTGGGCATGGCCAAGGCCTGCGAGCTGATCTTCACCGGCGACATCATCGATGCGTCCGAGGCGATGCGCCTCGGGCTGGTCAGCCAGGTCGTGGCGCCGGAAGCGCTGATGCCTACCGCCAACGATCTGGCGCGGAAGATTGCCACCGGTCCGCCGATCGCCGTTCGCCTGGCCAAGCGCGCGCTCTACCACAGCGTCGACAGCGACCTGCGCGCCGCCCTCGAGTTCGAGACCTTCGCCCAGAACGTGTGCTCGGAGACTGAAGATGCGCGCGAGGGGATTCGCGCCTTCGTCGAGAAGCGCGCGCCGGTCTTCCAGGGTCGCTGAGCCGAGGAGGGTCCATGACGCACGCCATTCGCCATCCGCTCGAAGGCATGCTCGTCCTCGACCTGGGCCAGATCTACAACGGGCCCTACTGCGGGCTCCTGCTGGGCTTCATGGGGGCGCGGGTCATCAAGATCGAGTCCCCGGAGGGCGACGTCCTGCGCCGCCGCAAGCGCAACGTGGAGCCCTACCCGTTGGTGATGCTCAACTCCAACAAGGAATCCGTGGTTCTCGACCTCAAGCACCCCCAGGGCAAGGCGCTGTTCCTGCGCCTGGTGAACCGGGCCGATGTGGTCGTGGAGAACTTTGCCGCCGGCGTGATGGACCGCCTGGGCCTGGGCTGGGACGTGCTGCATGCCGAGAACCCCCGGCTCGTGTACGGGACGGGAAGTGGCTTCGGCCTGACCGGCCCCTATCGGGACCTCCCGGCCATGGATCTCACCATCCAGGCGATGAGCGGCATCATGAACGCTACGGGCTTCGCGGATCGCCCTCCAGTGAAAGCAGGGCCCGCTGTGTGCGACTTCCTGGCCGGCGTCCATCTGTGCGCTGGGATCCTGGGGGCACTGATGCACCGCGAACGAACCGGACAGGGTCAGCTCGTCGAGGTGGCGATGCTCGATGCGGCCGTCATGGCCCTGGCCAGCGCTGTCGGCGTGTTCATGGACGGCGACGGCGGCGTGCCCGTACGCACCGGCAATCGCCATCCGGCGCTGGCCATCGCGCCCTACAACGTGTACCCGACCAGGGACGGCTACGTGGCGATCTTCACCGCCTCCGAGCGCCACTGGCACAGCATCGCGCGCGTCCTCGGGCGGGACGATCTGCTCGGCAACCCGGACTTCGCCAGCACTCCCTCCCGCGCCGCGCGGACGGAGGAGATCGACGCGCTCGTGGAGGGGTGGACTCGGCAGCGCGGCAAGGAGGAAGTGTTGAAGACGCTCATCGAGGCGCACGTGCCCTGCGCGCCGGTGCGCACCACTCGCGAGGTGGTCTACGACCCGCACCTCATGGAACGCGGAACGTGGGTAGACGTCGAGCATTCCAGACGCGGACGGACGCGGGTGCCCATCTCGCCCATCCGCCTGCATGGCAGCGCACCGGCGACGGTCGATCGCGTGGCTCCGCTACTCGGCCAGGACACCGAGCGGGTGCTTTCCGAAGTGTTGAGCCTGAGCGTCGATGAGCTGGCCGGCCTGCGTGCAGCGGGGGTGACGGCCCCCGCGACGGGCTCGGCGTGAATCGTGGCGGCCGGTGCGTTTACGAGGCGGGACCGGGCTCCTCGGCGCCCTCGGTGAGGAGGACCCAGTCATCAGGCGAGTCACCGGCGGGCCGCTGTCCCTTGTCCGTCGCCACGACGCGCCCGCGGCTGGGCGAGAACCACTCCAGCTGTCCTGGAGGAGCTCCGGCATCTTCGGGGATGCCCATCTCCGGTCCCGTCGCGCCCTGACCCGCGCGCTCAGCCTTGCGCTCCCGCTTGGCCTCCTGGCGCGTGCGGCGAATCGTTTCCCGCTGTCGGCGTTCGAACCCGTAGTTTCGGCGGGGGCTCATAGAAAGTCTGGTCGAGTCCTCCCGCCGCCCAACCGCTTCTCCGCCATTCCTATCGCTCCTGCTTCTCCCGACGCCATGATGGGGACACTCGAGGACAACGCCAGTCTACGCGCGGCCGGCGTCGCGGACAAGGACAGTTTGGCTTGACGAACCTGCCGAATGCGGAGACGCTCGGGAGCGCTGGGCAGGACGCGGCCCCATCGATGTTCGAAATCGTCCAAGCGTGAGAGGAGATCTTCCCATGAGTGAACGGGGAGTTCTGCTCTACGATCAGACGGCAGAGCCCCGCGCGGTGGCGGCGGCGCTGGCACCCCGGCTCGTGAGTCTCCATGGGACCCGCGCCGGCATCCTTGACAACAGCAAGGCCAACGCGGAGACGCTCATGCTCGCGGTGGTCGAGCGCCTCAAGGAGCGCTATGGCGTGCGCGAGGTGGTGAAGCGGGAGAAAGGCATCGCGGGGGCGCCCTCGGCGGAGATCCTGGCCGACCTCACGAAGTGCGACTTCGTCCTGGTCGGCAGCGCCGACTGAGGTTCACCAAGCGGCAGGTGAAAGAGTACGTCTTCGAGCACGCGCGCTTTCACTCGGACAGCTCGGCGAGGAGTATCGACGCTTTCAGCTGACGCGAGGGTATCGCGACGACCCCGGAACACTGCTGCCGATCGCCGACTCCGTCGATCACATCACCATCATCGTCGCCGGGGGCGTCGGCAAGCACTCGTGCTGGCAACCCACGTTCGGCCGCCAGACCAAACCCGTGCGCCGGGCGATTGCCCGGTGCGACGGCACGCCGATCAAGCGCGTGGCTGACCTGGGGGGCTGAGTCAAATGTTGGGGAGAAGGAACGCGGCCCCTCCGCTCCGCAATTTCTCCGCGGTGATTGGCGAAGATCCTCGCTCGGGAGGGCCCTGATGCCGGAGTACGACGTGATCGTGGTGGGGGCGGGCAACGCCGCGCTGGCGGCAGCGGTCTCGGCGCGCGAGCAGGGCGCGGGCCGCGTCGTCGTGCTGGAGAAGGCCCCCAAGGAACTGCGGGGAGGCAACACCCACTACAGCGGCGGGCTTCTGCGCTTCGCCTACGACTCGGCGGAGGCGTTGCGCCCGCTGGTTCCCGATGCCGAGCGCGAGGTGCCGGGTTTCTACGCCGGCGTAGAAGCGTATCCGCCCGAGCGCTTCCGTCACGATCTGATGCGGGTGACCGAGGGACGCAGCGATCCGGAGCTGTCCGAGGTCCTGATCAATCGCTCGTATGACACGGTTCGCTGGATGGCGCGCCACGGCATCGCGATGGAGCCGGCGGTGTCCCTCAGCGCGGTGCGCATCGGCGAAACCGTGAAGTGGTCGCCCGGCGCGGTCATCCGCGCACGCCACGAGGGCGTCGGCCTCTCGGCCATGTGGTTCAGCAGCGCGGTCAGACAGGGCGTCGGGGTCCGCTACGCCACGTGCGCCGTCCGCCTGCAGCACGATGCACGGGGGCGGGTCACCGGCGTGACCGCGCGCGACGCCGAGGGATTCCACGAGCTGACGGCCCGCGCGGTGGTCCTCGGGTGCGGCGGTTTCGAATCCAATCCGGAGTGGCGCGCTCGCTATCTCGGCCGGCCATGGGATCACGCCAAGGTGCGCGGCACCCGCTACAACACCGGGGACGGGCTGCGCATGGCGATCGAGATCGGCGCCCTGGCCTACGGTCAGTGGACCGGGTGCCACTCCACGCCCATCGACGCCGCGGCGCCACCGTATGGCGATCGCAAGCTCACCGACAAGACCAACCGGCTGTCGTATCCGTACGGTGTGCTCCTCAACGGACGGGGCCGGCGCTTCTTCGACGAGGGCGAGGACTTCCAGTTTTACACCTACGCCAAGCTGGGCGGCATCATCCTCAGCCAGCCCTCCGGCGTCGGCCATCAGATCTTCGACAGCAAGGTGACGGCACTGCTGGAGGGACGTTACCAGACGGGTACCCCGGCCGTCGCCGACTCGCTGCGCGAGCTGATCGACAAGCTCCCGATGGATCGGGCGATGGGCCTGGCCACGCTCGAGGAGTACAACCTTGCCGTGGAGGCGGGATCGTTCGATCCGACGATCCGCGACGGCCTCCACACGAAGGGGCTGGAGTTGCCGAAGTCCAACTGGGCGCAGCGCTTGGACACGCCGCCCTTCACGGCGTACCCGGTGACCGGTGGGATCACCTTCACCTTTGGCGGCGTGAAGATCGATGATCGGGCGCGGGTCATGAGCACGAGCTGGGCGCCAATTCCCGGCCTCTACGCCTGCGGCGAGATGGTGGGAGGGCTGTTCCACATCAACTATCCCGGTGGAACGGGACTCATGTCGGGAGCGGTGTTCGGCCGCCTCGCCGGCGCCAGCGCGGCCGGCGAGTAAGGACGGCGTTCCCCGCTAGCGCGCTTGCCAGTTGGGCTTGCGCTTCTCGGCGAACGCCCGGGGCCCTTCCACGGTGTCTTCGGAGCGCCGCATCCGAGTGTTCTCCGTGTAGTTCATGGCCAAGGCGATGTCGAGCGGGTGACCGAGGCCCAGCATCGCCGCCTGCTTGCTGGCGCGGATCGAGAGCGGCGCGCAGTGCAGAATCTCGTCCGCCCATTTCATGGCCGTCGGCATGAGCTGCGGGAGGGGCACCACCTCGTTGACGATGCCCCAGCGGTGCGCTTCCTGGGCCGTCATGTGGCGCCCGGTCAAGATGTAGCCCATGGCGATCTTCTGCTTCTAGCGTTCCGCGCGCCGCCCGCTCGAGGCCAGGCGCCGTGTCTGGTGGCCTTCGTGTTCGTGCCGCGCGTCTCGTCTGAGCCCTCGAGTGCGCCAGCCATGGGCTGGACTGGGCGGCCCGCCCCCCCAGAAAGCTTGCCGAAAACCGCCGGGGATCGGGAAGATGGACGGGTGGGGGCATTCGATCGGAAGTTCGGCGCCGACTTTCTCGCCGACGTTCCCGCTCAGCCTGGCGTGTATCGACTCTACGACAGTGCCGGGATCTTGCTCTACGTGGGCAAGGCCCGCGATCTTCGCCGGCGGCTCGCCCAGTATCGAACGAACCGCCAGACGAAGAGGGATCGCAAGCGCCGCGCGCTAGTGAGATCGGCGGCGCGCATCGCGTGGGAGGTATGCGAGTCCGAGCTGGACGCGTCGCTCCACGAGATCCGCCTCATCCAGGCGCTGCGGCCTCGGGACAACGTTGCCGGCGCGTTCCCCTTCCTCTATCCGTTCATCGGAGTGCGGGCGGACGGCGCGGAGACCGCGTTTTGCCTGACCACCCTTCCCGACGCCTTCCCGGAGTTCGAGTTCCACGGGGCCTTCCGATCGCGCGAGGTGACCGGTGAGGCCTTCTTCTCGCTGATGCGCATGCTCCGCCTCGTGGGGCATCCGAACCCGCGCCGTGGCCGGGTCAGCCGCGCGGCTCACTCGTATGTCTTCGCGTTCCGTCGTCTGCCGACCGACTGGCCGGCCCCGTGGGGTCGTTTGCTCCGAGGGCTTTCGCGGGACGCGCTCGAAGAGCTGTCCCTGCGCTTGCTCGAGCAAGCGAGCGCGCGGGCCAGGCGGGGGGAGATCCAGGAGGACCTTCGAGCCGTCGGCCGCTTCTTCGACGACGAGGCGCGCGAGCTGGCCCGGGCCATCGCGGCCACCGGGTACGTGGGCTACCCCGTGCCTCAGCGGGAGCGCGACCTCCTGTTCTTGCGGTATCGCCGGCAGGCGGATTCGGCAGCCAGGACGTCGTCGAGCCCCGCCAGCGCGCGAAAGCTGGGGTGACGCCGAGCGCATCGGCTCCCGTGTTTCCCACCGCTGGCGCGGTGGGTCAAGGGGCGCGGCGTGGCGATGATAGAATGCGCCGAGCCGGGACGCGGTCACGCCCTCGGTGCACGCAGGAGACACATGGAACTGGCGCCGAGGCGCTTCGCCAAGACCCTGGTGCTGTCCCCCGCGGGTCGCATCGACCACGCCACGGCCGAGCCATTCAAGGTGGCGCTGCTCGCTCAGCTCGGGGCCTGTGCTGACGGCCAGGATCGAGTGGTGCTCGATCTCGCGGGTGTGGAGTACATCGCCAGCGCCGGGTTGCGCGCGCTCATGCTGGCCTCGCGGCAGGCCAAGGCCCAGGGCGGGACGCTGGTGGTGGCCGCTCTGCAACCCGTCGTGCGCGAGGTCTTCGAGATCAGCCGATTCACGTTGCTCTTCACCGTGTTTCCCTCTGTCCGCGACGCGCTGGCCGCCATCTCCGCGGAGTCTCTCGTGGCCTTCGACGCCGCGGCTCCCGCCTGATGATCGTTCGCTTCTGGGGCACACGCGGCTCGATCCCGGTGGCGCTCGGCGCCGCGGCCGTTCAGGAGAAGCTCGTAAAGGCGTTGGTTCAGGCCTCTGGGCGCGCGCTGGAGACCCCGGAGAAGGCGCAAGCCTTCGTCGAGCACGAGCTCGACTTTGCCGTCTCCCATACGTTCGGAGGTGAGTCCTCGTGCGTGGAGATCGAGACGGGACGGGGTGAGTACGTGCTCTGCGATCTGGGCAGCGGCGCCCGTGCCTTCGGCGTCGACGTGCTGAACCGCCACGGGTCGGCTCGGCCCAACACGTTTCACGTCTTCATGTCCCATGTGCATTGGGACCACATCTTGGGGTTCCCGTTCTTCACGCCGGCGTACATCCCGGGGAACCACATCAGGATTTATGGCTGCCACGCGGCCCTCGAGGAGGCCTTCCGGCGTCAGCACGGGGCGCCATCGTTCCCCGTCGAATTCGCTCAGCTCAGCGCGAGCATCGAGTTCGTTCGGTTGGAGCCCGGCCGCGTGCACGAGATCGCGGGGCTGCGGGTAACGCCCAAGCGGCAGCGCCACACCGGCGACTCCTACGGCTACCGCTTCGAGGGTCAGGGCAAGGCCATCGTCTACTCCACCGATTCCGAGCACAAGCTGGACGATCCGGATGAGACGCGCGCGTTCGTGGAGTTCTTCCGCGCCGCCGACCTCGTCATCTTCGACGCGCAGTATTCACTGGCCGAGGCGGTGACGGTCAAGGAAGACTGGGGCCACTCGAGCAACGTCGTCGGCGTGGAGCTGTGCCAGCTGGCGCGGGTCCGGCATCTCTGCCTCTATCACCACGAGCCGATCCTCGGAGACGCGCAGATCGCTGCCGTGCTACGGGAGACACGGCGACTGGAGGAGATCACCCGCGGCGACCATCGGCTAGAGATCTCGGCCGCCTACGACGGCATGGAAATCCCGATCTGAGCCGCACGAGAATCGAGGTGCGCCGAGGCTTCGCCCGGGCGCTCCGAGCCAGGTGGCTATCGAGAGGGGCCACGGCTGCGTCGGAACCGCTCGAGCGCCGAGGGGTCTCGAGGGGTGCCACGGCTTGGCCGGGGCGCCCCAAGTATCGGGGGCGGTGAGGGCCATTTCGGTGCCCCCCAAGTTACATCCGCGCGGCCGCCCCGCGGGACTGGCCCTCGTCGCTTTGCTCGTGGCCCTGGTGCTCGCCCCCGAGGTGATGCCCGTCCGCGTGCTACGGCTCGCCGCATTCGATATCTACCAGGCGCTCGCCCCGCGCCGCCGCATGTCCGCGCCGGTAGTCATCGTCGATATCGACGACTCCAGCCTCGCTCGGTTCGATCAGTGGCCCTGGCCCCGCACGAGGCTGGCCCAACTCGTTGCCGCCATTGCCGAGGGGCAGCCGGCGGCCATCGGAATCGACATCGTAATGTCCGAGCCAGATCGCCTCTCACCCGACCGCCTCTCCGACGTGATCGGGGGGTTTGACCCCCTGCTCGCGCGCGAACTCGCACGCCTTCCCAGCAGCGATGCGCTGCTGGGGGCCACCCTGCAGCACCGCCCGGCCGTCGTCGGGATGATCGGGCTCGACGCGCGCGAGCCCGGGGGCGCCATCCTGGTCCAGCAGACGCCGGTTCGCATGATGGGTGGCGATCCTCGACCCTTTCTGCGGCACTTTCCCGCTGCGCTCCGCAGCGTGGATGCGATCGACCGTGGCGCGGTCGGCCACGGCCTTATCAACGCCGTAGGCGGCACGCGGATCGTTCGGCGCATGTCCTTGGTCGCTACGGTCGCTGAAGCCATCGTGCCGGCGCTGGGAGTCGAGATGCTGCGTGTCGCGAGCGGCGAACCGGCCCTGGTGATCCAGAGCCAGGCGCGCGGGGTGCAGTCAGTGGGGATCGGTGACCTGGCGATTCCCACCGAACCCGACGCCTCGGTGTGGATCCACTTTGCCCCTCCTGATCCATCGCGCTTCATCTCCGCGGGCGAGGTCCTGTCTGGGCGAGCCGATCCGCGCCAGTTCGAGCGAAAGCTGGTGTTGATCGGCGTGACTGCACTCGGTCTCGGCGATCGCCATGCGACGCCGGTAGCGCCTGCGCATGCCAGGCGTCGAGATCCACGCGCAACTGCTGGAGGGCATCTTCGACGGCGGCGTACTGGTCCGTCCCCGCTGGGCCCGCTGGGGAGAGGCGGCGCTTCTCGCCGTCGGGGGCGCTCTCCTGGTCTTCGCCGTGCCGGGGTGGCCGGCGGGGCATTCTGCGTTGCTCGCCGCCGCGCTGGTCGCGGCGCCGCTCGCGCTCGGGGGCATTCTCTATCTCCGGTTCGGCATCTTGGCCGACGCGGTGATGCCGTCGGTGGGGATCGGCCTGGTGTATGCCGCAATGCTCGGGTTCACGTTGACCGAGGTCCAACGTCAACGCCGTACTCTGCGCCGGCAGCTCGAGGCCGAGCGGGAGGCCTCGGCGCGGGTGGCCGGGGAGCTGGAAGCCGCTCGGCGAATTCAGATGGGGGTCCTGCCGAAGCCCGCCGACGCGCTTCGGGGGGACGATCGAGTCAAGCTCTACGCGTGCCTGGATCCAGCGCGCATCGTGGGGGGGGGGACCTCTACGACTTCTTCCGGCTGGATCGCGATCGTCTGTTCTTCCTCGTCGGCGACGTCTCCGGGCAGGGCGTCCCCGGCTGTCTGTTCATGGCGGTAAGCAAGGTCCTGTGCAAGAGCATCGCGCTCCGCCGCGCCGGCGACCTCGGGGCCATGATGCGCGAGTCCAATGCGGAGATCTCGCGTGACAACGCGGAAGCGTTGTTCGTCACCGCATGGGCCGGCGTGCTCGATGCGGCCACCGGCCGGCTCGAGTACTGCAATGCCGGCCACGAGCCGGCGTGGCTTCTCGACGCTGGCGGGTTCGGGGCCGGTCGGCTCACGGAGAGCGGAGGGCCGCCCCTCTGCGTGATCGACGACTTTCCGTACGTGGCTGCATCCCACCAGCTGCGGCCGGGCGAGACGATCTGCCTGGTGACGGACGGCGTGACCGAGGCCGTCAACGCAGGGGGAGAGCTATACGGCCGCCGCAGATTAGACCGCATCCTAGGTGGTCTCGGGCCATCGGCCACCGCCGTCGAGGTCGGCGAGGCGATCCGCGCGGATGTGGGGCGATTTGCCGGCGGCGCCGAGGCCTCCGACGATCTGACGATTCTTGTGGTGCGATGGACGGGCGGGGGGCGCCTGCCCGCGATCAGCGCACCGTGATCTCGACCCGACGATTCCGAGGTTCGGGAACCTCATCCTCTGTGGGGACGAGCGGCTCGCGCTCACCCCGTCCCACCGTCGCGATGTGCTCGGCGGACACGCCGAGCTTCATCAGTTCCCGGAGAATCCGCTCGGCTCGCTGCAGCGAGAGGGCATCATTCTGCTGATCGGTACCCACCCGATCGGTGTGGCCAGTGACGATGACCTCGGCCGCGGGCCGACGCGAGACCTCGGCGACGGCCTCGCCGAGGGCCTGCACGGACTCTGGCGTGAGCACGTCCGTACCGAAGGCGAAGAAGAGCGTGAACGACGCCGGGCGGAGCGGCTGCGCGCCGAGGACCGCGCCGAAGATCTCCCGAACCTCTGCTTCCGTGGTGCGCCCGATCTCGACCCGCCCGACTTCGGGGATCCGCGCCGTGGCATACGCGCCATCGAGGGTCCGTTGTTCGGCGCCGTGAGTCACCGTGATCGCTCCGACTTTTCCGTCGGGCCCCGGGAGGAGCACGTAGAGTGGGCGGGCCGGTGGCGACCGTTGCGCGACGATCGGCGTCCGCGCGCACCCCGCCCCGAGCAGGGCGATCAGAGCGAGCAGGGTGGTCCTCATGGGGGGCTCGACACGGCCCGCCAAGGCCCCCGGCGCTCGGGGTGGCGGCCCTCGACACCCGGCACTCGTCGACTTTCTGACATGCGCGTTGCCTCAGTCCGTCAGTTCGCCGGTGCGAACGAGGAACTCCGTTCCGCGCACGCCCAGGATCGCGGAAGGCGTTCTCACCTTCATCGAGTCCGGGGACTGGCGGGTGAGCTTCCCCGACACGGCGGACAGCGTGCCTTTGCGGAGAGTGGTCCGGAACGATCCCCGATGAGTGGCCGGATCGAAGGCGAACCGATCGATGGCCACGGCGCTGTTCGGCCCGATCGAGAGCAGGCTGTCGTCGGCGAAGGTGATGCCCAGGGAGCCGTCGGCTCCTGTGACGATCACGTCCGACTCCAGGACGGCCGTGCCGACCTGGGCCGGCAGCCGGTTCCCGGCCCGCTCGATCCAGGCGGCGCCGCGCGAGACTTTGACTTTGCCCGCATTGGCGGCCAGGGCTGCGGCGAGCGGCGCCAGGGTGATGAGGGCTACCGCAGCGGCGCGCAGGAATCGCGGTGGCATAGCGTCCTCGCGGAGTGTCCGCCAGGGGCCGGTACCGGATCAAGCCCTAACCGAAGGAGCTCGCTCGGGTGAGCCGGCGCGTGGGAGTGTTTCCCGCCAAGATGGAGGCGCTGGCGCGCGTGGCGGCCTTCGTCGAAGACGCGGGCGCCGCGGCCGAATTCGACCGCCACGACTGCCTGCGGCTCACCCTCGTCGTCGAGGAGCTGTTCACCAACACCGTGGCCCATGGCCATGGCGGTGACAGTGAGGGGCCCATCCAGATCGCGCTCGAAGTTCAGCGAGGGCGGGTGGCCGTGACCTACGAGGACACCGGACCGCCGTTCGACCCCGTCGCGATCGCCCAGCGACCCGACGCATCAGCGACGTTGGACGCGCCGGAAGAGTGGCCGCTGGGCAAGCTCGGACTGATCCTGCTCGCGCGGCTGACCACGAATCTGGAATACCGGTACGCCGAGGGTCGGAACCGCATCTCGCTGGTCATGCTCGCTTCCAGGTAGAATCGCGGCGACCCCATTTGGCGGGAGGACTCTCGATGCGCGGAAAGCACGTGCTCATGGACACACTGGACGCTCACGGCGTCGATGTGATGTTCGGCAACCCTGGCACGACGGAAAGTCCTCTCGTCGACGCGCTGGTCGAGCGGCCTCGGCCTCGGTACATCCTCGCCCTGCACGAGGCGGTGGCGCTGGGCGCCGCCCATTACTACGCGCAGGCCAGCGGCAAGACCGGCGTGGTGAACCTGCACGTGGCACCCGGACTCGGCAACGCCCTCGGCATGCTCTACAACGCCTGGGA
>JBKPAK010000185.1:0-13602 GCA_046726415.1 Candidatus Methylomirabilota bacterium | reverse complement strand
CACCCCGGGGGCGCTTGAAGGCGTGGGCGCGGCCCCGGTATCAGAAATCCGTGACAAGCGTTGACAAGCGTTGCAAACGCTATGGCGACGGGCATTTACGCAATTTTCGCGAAGCGTTGACACGCTGGCACGACGTGCGTTGTAAGCAACCAAGAACAAAGGGATAGTTAACGTGTCAACGCACCGCGGAAGGAACGAGGGCGAAGCGTACATCAATGGGCGGCCCAGGGCTCACGCTTGACGCGCTCGCCCAGAGACTCGTTGCGGGCACCGTCCGTGGTGGAGGGGCGGTCATCCAGAATTATCACCTCGAAACAATTCTCGCCATGCCGCTCGACCAGTTCGCCCGGGAGGGCCCGCTTCTGGAGGTCCGCGTTCCCTGGCTCGACGTCACCCTCTGGTTTGTGCCGGAGGAGCGGGACGCGAGCATGGTCGGTCGCGAGGGAGTCAACCGCGGGCGAGTGTGGACGACGAGGGAGCTGTTTGGTGTCCGGGCCACTGCAGGAACGACGAGAGAAGCATTGCAAATGATCACGTTGGTAAAGCTCACCGTCGATGGTGACGTGGCCGAGATCCGAAGGAGTGGACGTTGAGATGGTCGACGAGCACTCGCTGCAAGCGCGGGACTGAGGTGGCTGGACGCCGACGACTGCGGCGAGGAGTTCTTCGCCGAGCTGCGGGCCGAACGTTTGGTGACGAGGCACAACAAGTACGGCGTGAAGGTGTGGGAGCAGATCAGGGAGCGGAATGAGTCGCTGGACTTATGTGGAATACTTCAGAGTCCGATCCCGTTTCTCTTCTTAGGCCGGTCCACTTTCAGTACAACCACTTGGTTTGCTGGTATATCGGCGACGACCGCCACTTGGGAAGAGGCATCTACTAACACTGGTACCTTGTCAAACTCCTCATCTTCCTGGGCTAGTCCGGCAAAAGGAATCTTTTGGATCTCTTTCTTGTGGAGATCATAAACGAAGATCTTCTCATAGAATACATCGACGCCGGCCGCCCATTCCCCATTAGGGGCGACTTTGAGTCCGGTCAACCGGCCAGGACCAAGGCTGTGGCTTACTGCGTGCGTGATAAGATTCACGACGACCGTTTCATCGATTCCCGAAACGTAGAGCTCGGAATGCAGAGGGTTCGGTTCTACACAGATCGGGAAGCGAATTCCTTCCCCGCTGATCACCGTTAATGCGTTATCAGCCAATCTTAGAACAGCTAACGGTGTGCGCTGTCCTGCTTCATCGGCCCGAGTAGGACCTATATACAAGAAGCGTCCATCGGGTGAAACGGCCATGGGGGGCACCCCGACCGCCGATTTCGTCGCTTTCTTCAAAGACGCTGATGAAGGGGGAGTCGGGGAGGGAGACTCCTTGGGGATAGGTTTCGCTCAGGGTCGATCCTACGGCAACAATATTACTGACCGTTTCCGTCTCTAGATCAATAATCAGAACGTTTTCACCGTCTCGATCGGCTACGAACACCGATGTACCATCCCGAGTGAGGACCGTCATTCCTGGTTTAGTGTTGAATGAGGATCTAACCCACGCGGAGGAAACCTAGGCGCGCTCTCTATCCTGGCTGATGTCCAGGCATCCTGTGGTAACGGAGCCCTTACGGGCTACCGAATAAACTTGGTGGCCGCGATCGCGTCGATCAGTTTCTCACGGTTTTCTGGCTGCCGGCGCATTCGGTCATTCTGCTCGACATGGATGAACCGCTCGATCTGGGGTACGGACCGCGCGACGTTGCAGGGATTGGTCCGTGAGCCATTGGTCCAGCGACCCTGGACGCTAGTCGTCCCGCACAGAGTGCACGTGCTCTGCCCGCACAGCCCGACGATGAGTTTGCGCGCGACAAGGTTCTTTCTCAGGCGGGCGATGTTGCCACCAGGTAGCACGGTCCGACCACTCCCCGAGTTGCTGAGAAAGACATCCAGGTTCGAACATTGTATGTTGCCGTGAAGCTGAATCGTGATCGTGTTCGGCAAAGTTCTGACGACTTCCTCGTGGACAACCTGAAAGGCGTTCACACGGCCCGCACCGAAGCCGCCGTGGGCCGCGTCCGCGACGGACGTTATCGGCCCACACCCTCCGAAGCCGGGATTAGTGCAGGAGGTCGCGGTCGCGCTTGCGCAGCGGCGCGAGCCAGCGAGAAGAAAGCTGCGAGCGGCGAGCTGGGTGAAAATTTCGAAGCCTTGCGTTTCGGTGAAGCGATCGTCTTGCGGATGCGGAGATTCGATGGCCAGTTCGCGCACTGGTTGCGGATCGAAGAAGTAAGTGCCCCAGCCGTGGACCAGATCCTGGACCTGCCGCGGTATGATTCCGGTCGGCGTCACATCGGCTTCGATCAGCAGATGGTAAATCTTGGAGGGCTTCTGCTTTTTTGTCGAAGTATCGGTGAAGATGACGGCTTTGTACGGTTCAGGTAGCAGGCGGGCGGCCATCTCGAGATCACCCCGCAGTGTGGCAATGGCCGCTTGGCGAAAGGTGTCGAGGTCTTCCTGCGACGGGATGTGGTAACGATCCGTCCCCGGCTGAAAATATCTGATCCGATCGAAGACATCGCGGCGCAGATCACCGCTGGCCAGCACCACCTGACCCTTCGGGCCGTTGGCATGCGCCAGCTGGCCGGCGCTGAATATAAAGAGCAACAAAATTGAGGTGAGGACTGTGGTGGATGCCATAGACAAAAAGGCCCTCGCGGGTCTAGTTCGTTTCCACCACCGCCAGCGCATAAGAAACACAGACTCCCCTTCGGCCGCAGGACCCGGGCGGCAACACCGGATCCAGGATCCGCCGTGCTTCTCCGGATCCCGGTCGGCGAGCAGCTCCATCGAGCCCTTCAGGTCGGGGAAGAGGACGGTGACCTGCTTACCGCTCGCCCTCCAGGGCGGCCTTGGAGGTGAGGATCTTCTCGGCGAGGTGCCTGGGGGTGTAGATGTCAGGGGAGGTGAACTTTGTTTGGGCAGGCTGCTCAGCGCCAAGACGAGCGCCACATCCTCCACAGAACTCGTCGCCCGGCTCGTTGGTGAAGTCGCATGGCGGACAGACGCCAGTCAAGCCGGCCCCACACCTCGAGCAGAAGCGGCGGCCCTCACGGTTCTCGTGCTGGCACCGGGGACACCTCATCTGGGACCTCCCGACGCGCCGGTTCTACCCAGTTCCTGGCCAGAGCCAGCGGTTTCAGCAGATGAACGATCCTCACGATGGTACCTGAGAACCGGCCTCAACCGCCCGATCGCTACACGATCCCTAGCGCCGTGTGGGCGCGCGCCGCCAGGCACCGCCACAGAGCTAGGGCCTGAGCGTGGTGACGCCGGTTCCCAGCGGTGCAACAACGCCTCGGCCTCCGTGGTGCTGGGCGAGGCGAGAGAAAAAGTGAGACTCACGACATCTCGCATGAAAGGCTCGAACCGAACGATGAACCACTTCGCTCTCCGAGAGCAAGCGATACATCCGGGTCCAGGTGCGGCCCTTGCCCGTCAGGAAGTGTCATGACAAACCTCCTTCGCCTTTTTCCCGGAGAGCGTAGTCCGCATTAAGCGTAGTAACGCTCGGTACTCGGACGTTCTCCCTCTCAGGAGCCGTAGGCACAGCGCACACAGGTGCGCATTTCGGCCGATCGTGGGCGGGTAGATCGGCGCATCGTGGGCACCCGGACGGTCGATCGTGGTCACCGACATCGGCATCGTGACCACCGAGATGGGTGGTCATGGTCACCCGGTGGGCAGAGCACATCCTTTCCGGGACTGCGACGTCGCTCACGCCGACCTGCCGGCCTTGGAGGCATCCATTGCTATGACCACCGCCGTGATGGACCGTGAAGGAACTCAGCGACGTGGATTCGGGTGAGCGCTGGGCCGCGATCCTGCGGGAGCCGACCACACGTGAGCCGCTCCGCCACGGTCGCCGTCGGTCGGCCGCAACGTGTCCGGCGCCGCCCGCTGCACGGCCTGCCAGGGTGTTGCGTAACGGCCCTCCCGATTCCATTTGGGCAGCGGGTTGACCTCGTCCCGGCAAACTCGGCCCAAGACCATCAGCCTGATTCAGGCGGTGACCGGGTCGGGCTCGCGAGGGAGTCAGCCCGATGCGGAACGAAATGTCACCCGCGTCGCCGCGCCTCCGCCTCGAGGATTTCCGCAACGAGCCCTTCGAGGCTCTTCCCCTCGCGGATGGCACGGGCCGTGAGCCTCTCGGCCAGGTCGCGAGGCAGCGCAACCGTGAACTTGTAGCTGACCCGCCCGGATGGTGTGGTCGGCCGGCGCTCGACCGCCTTCCGTGCCACCTCCTCCGCCGAGATTAGAGGCCTTCTTCGGTGAGAACGCCAGCTCGGGCTGGTCGGTTGTGCGTGAGGATGGGCGCTTAGCCACCGTGCGGCTCACTCGACCCTATCCCGCCTGAGTGCATCCAGCGTCGCGGAACCGAACCGCCCTCCCTGGCTCGGCGTCGTGGCCTTGGCCGAGCCACTTCGGGAGAGTGCTGACTCGGGAGCGCAGAACTCCGCCCACCAACCGAAAGGCGATTGCCTGAGCCGGGCGTCATAGCCGTGGGCGTTCATCGCGTCGATCACCTCACGCGAGCCGGACCAGGAGTCGAGCCAGGCGCAGAGCATGCGGCGCTCTGGGACGTCATCGCCGAGTGAGGCGATCGTCGGGGCCGGCAGCAACCAGCGGGGCGCATCTCGGCTGGTGTTGGTGGCTTTGGGTTCTGGATGGTTTGGCATGTCCGGATGGTAGCCGAGGCGCCGAGGCCCCGGACGATATGTTCGAGAAACACACTGCCTCAACGCGACCTTGGCGCCTCGCCACCGTGCGAATTGCACGAATCGAGTGAACCCGCGCGCCTGTCTGACAGCACCAAGCGCTCGATTCCATCTTTACTTGGCTGTCCTCCCTAGCGTGGCCCGAGCCTTGCTCTTGACCACCGCCACACGAAGGCGCACGGCTGGCTCGTGCGCTAGGTCACTTGATGGAGGAGTCGGCATGAGTCATCGAAGCATCGGGAGTGAACAGTGGTTCGTGAGTGCTCTAGCTGGTGCCTTGGTCCTGGCAGTTCTCGGCCTCGGGACGGAAGCGGCGGCGCAGCAGATCTACGCGTGCGCCAAGAATAATGGCGGCGACCTCCGTTTGGCCTCCGGTGCCGGACAGTGTAAGAACAACGAGACCGAGGTGTCTTGGAACGCCGCAGGGCAACCTGGACCGCAGGGGCCCCAGGGTGTTCCAGGGCCTCCCGGGCCAGCAGGGGCGAGCGGCGTCAGCGGCTACGAAGTGGTCGTGGAGTTCATTGCGGCGGACGGAGACGCCTTCCACAGGGTCCCGTGTCCTGCTGGGAAGGTGCCACTCGGGGGCGGCGTGTGGATCAACGAGGGGGGCCAGTTCAGCGATCGAATCCTGATCGGTACCCATCCCTACGGTACGGCGTTCACAGAAGATGTCCCGCCGATCGGATGGGCGGCGCGAGCGACGCATGATGGGCCCTACGCCCTGTTCGTTTGGGCGATCTGCGCCTTCGCCCGCTGACCTCTGCCAGCGTGCGCCGCGGGCGCCGAAGTCTCTAACGAGCGGTGGGGGCACAGCAGGGTGGATGTTGGGAGACTTCGGGGTGCGCAGCGTGTGCCCGGCATGGGCTCAGCCTACGTGTGCCTTCCTCAGCCCGCAACGCGGGGGTTCCCGTGCCATCCCCAACACCTCGGGGAAAATCGGCGTTGCGCTCTGAAGCCAGAGGCTCGTCGGCGCTAATCGATCGTCAGCCGGAGATCCGGGAGCAGGCTGGGCAGTGGACGGATCTCTTTGGCCAGGCGGGTTGGGCTTGGCTCCAGGCCGTTCCGCTATCGCCCGCGGAACGGCAGCTGTTGACAGCGAGATGATCCTGCTCGAAGCCGTCCGGGCGCGGGTCCGGCAGAGCGACCGGCTCGTGCGCCGGCTCGGGAGCGGGGATGAGCGCGTACGCTGGGTCCGTAGCATCCCGGGTATCGGGCCGTTCTTCGCCGTACGCATCGTGAACGAGCTCGGCGACGTCACCCGGTTTGCCCGCCCCGCAAACCTGTGCGGATATGCTGGCCTCGTACCGGCCGTCTATGCGTCCGGGGGCAGGGTCTTTCACGGGCGCCTCACAAAGCAGGGGAACAGGTGGCTCCGCTGGGCGTTGGTTGAAAGCCGTGCGCCCCGCAGTGAAGACGGATCGGGAGCTGCGCGCCGACTACGAGCGGCGCCGGCACCGAAAGGGGCCGAACCCGGCCAAGATCGCAACGGCACGTCGGTTACTGACCATCGTGCCTCGGGTGCTGAGCCAAGCGCGGCCGCCGGGGCGCCGCGAATGGAGGGTGATCCTCGAGATCGCTCACGGACACGATCGGTTGGACAGAGAACGGAGAACATCCGGGCGAAGGATTTGGCAACAGCTTTCCATAGAAGCGCTTCGCGGACGAGTGGAGGAAGCACAGGCGATGAGGGCGGGCGTGAGTCCGGCGACCGGACGGCGGTATCCGCTTACGATGATCTGCGCGGTCTTCCGGGTGCCCCGCTCCAGCGTCTATGCGGCCACGACGCTGCGGCCCGCGGCCGCTGGGCCGGCCGCGGACGGTTCATGCGTCGCGAGCATGACTTCCCTCACCCCGGGGGGAGGGATGAACGAGCTGAGCGATGGGATGATCCGCCCGTTCAACGCCACGAGGGAGGGGAGACATGGGTCCATATCGGAAATCCCGGTTGCCACCTAAGCCGGACACGAGGCAACCACCTCTGCATACGCCACAACGATGGGAGGCACCAATGCTCGCACTCGTCTTCTCCGCTATCGTGCTGCTGTCGCTGGCGCTGTCCTCGACGGCGGCCTCCGCATTGCCGACGTGCGTGGCGCTCGGGACCGATCCGGCCTTAGGTCTGGTCGGAAATCCTCACCTCAGCGCGGTGACGAGCGCGCTCGTTCCCGCCGCGGGGACCAACGCCGCCTACTGTCAGGTCAACATCACCGTCTCCAGCGAGTCGGGAGAGGCGGCCGGATACTTGCCGGGCCAGTCGGAGCAAATCAGAGTCCGCGTGGGACTTCCACTCAGCCTGGCGGACGGCGGAACGGGCGGCGTGCAAGGAGCCTGGAACGGCAAGCAACGAGATCTCGGCGGCGGCGGCTATGTCGGCTCGGTGGGCGGCGTCACGGCGGCGACCAATCTCGGCTATGTCGGCTCGGCGACCGACACCGGCCATTCCACACCCGGAGGTTCGTTCGCGCTCAATCCGGACAACACGTTGAACTGGGGATTGATCAAAGACTTCGCGGTGGACGGCATACACGCGCAACACGTATGGGGCACGGCGATCGCCAACACGTACTATGGAAGCGCCCCGACCCGTCGATACTGGACGGGCTGCTCCACGGGTGGGCGTCAAGGCCATCAGCAGGCGCAGACGTTCCCGAAGGACTACGACGGTATCCTCGCAGGCGCGCCGGCCTTCAACTGGGACCGCTTCATCCCCTCCGAGCTCTGGCCTCAGATCGTGATGTTCCAGGACCTCGGCGGCCCGATCTCGACCGCCAAGCTCGCGGCCGTGACCAATGCCTCGATCGCTGCCTGCGATGCCATCGACGGCATCATGGACGGGATCCTTCAGGACCCTCGCCAGTGTCACTACGATGCCACCGCGTTCGTCTGCACCGGCAATCCCGGAGGCCCGGCGAACTGCCTCACCCCGGCGGAAGCGGCGGCGGTCAACAAGATCTGGAACGGACCGGTGAACGCCAAGGGCGATAAGATCTGGTTCGGGCTCGAGCGAGGCGCGTCGCTGAGCGGCCTGGCGGGCACCAACCCGTTCTCGATTACCGTCGACCACTTCCGATACTGGATCAAGCAGGATCCGACCTTCGACTGGCACACGGTGACGGAGGCCTCGTTCGTCAACGACTTCGCGACCTCGCAGGCCCTCTTCCATGACGCCATCGGCACCGACCAGGCGAACCTCCACGCGTTCCGAAACGGCGGCGGCAAGATGATCATGTATCACGGCCTGTTCGACCAGTTGATCTTCCCGCGCGGCAGCTACGACTACTACAATCGCGCCGCCGAGAAGATGAAGGGCTCGGGCGCGGGAAAGCCGTCGGCGGCCAGCGGCATGGCGGCCCTGCAGGAGTTCTACCGCTTCTTCCCGTACCCGAACAACGCCCACTGTGGCGGTGGAAAAGGCCCGCAAATCGACACGAACGTGCTGTTCGACGCCCTGGTCAACTGGGTCGAGCACGGGATCGCGCCTGACCACGTCGTCGCCACACAGAATCTCGGCGACGGCGCGACCCGTACGCGCAAGATCTGCAAATATCCCGACGTCCTCGTCTACAACGGCGCCGGGAGCACCAACAACGAGGCAAGCTTCCACTGTGATGTGCATCTGCAGGACGATCCGGCGCTCCTCGGTGCGGACGCCCTCGGCAAGCCCTAGACGCGAATCGCGATCGAAGATCGCGCGCGGCCGGAGACGGAGGTGCGCCGCAAGACGCACCTTCGTCGTCTACGCTGCCGGCTGGGGCCGCACGGGAAGCTGGCGAGGAGGACTTTGTGGGTTGGGCTCCGTGTACAGGTTCGGGCGCTCGCTGGAGCGCCGGTGCACAGCAGACCACTATGCGCGCGTTCTGATCCGATGTCTCTTCGGCAGACTCCTTGCGCTAACCTATCGACACAAGCTCGCCTTCTCAGAAGTCGGCGCTCCCCCCACGCGTCAGCGGGTGGCGCTTGCCGCCCGCCCCCCGCGACAGCGTCGCCTTCTCACTGAACGACGTAGGCCAGCACGGGCTTCGTCGTCAGCCGCACGGCGGAGCTCGATGCTGAATCCGAGGTAACCGACGGCTCAGACTACGATCACGTCCACTTGCCCGTTCAGATGTGAACGGGTAGTCCTGCTTTGGTACGATAGCTAGCGTTGGAGCATGATTCCGCCTTCCTCTTGGTCCGTGAGCCACCAGCGGGGACAGGTCCGCTGTTGATGCTCTTGGACGAGGCGTCCGTCGGGGTTCGTTGTGACCAACAGCGATGACGTCGTTATCACGCCCGGAGGCCCGCGCCGGAGGAGCTCGGTGTATCCGGTGGCGCCCGGCGAGACCGTCCGACGAACGCGCGAGGGAACCTACGTCGTGGTTCGCGAGGCGCAGGGCATAGGCGAAGGGAGGGCGTCCATGCCGGAGGAGCTGGTGATCACTCCAGGAGGCCTCCGGCCGAAGTCTCTCGTCCATCACATGGCGCCTCAAGCAGTGCTCGACCTCACGGATTGTCATCAACGTATCCTGGACCGCTCTGGAAAGGTCCTCGCCGACCTCGGAGTCGTCGAGATACGTCCAACGGGTATCCCTCTCATGCCGCGCAACGTGGTTCATCCTCCTCGAACTGAGCAGGACGCTCGGGCAGTACCTGCGCCCCTCCCCGCCTTCGGTTCCGGATGGATCACCTATGCGTCCTGGGCGAACGGAACAGGCAACCCCGTTTCATTCTTTACAACGACATGGACTGTGCCCCCTGCGCCGCCATCGAGCTCAGGTCAAACCGTTTTCCTCTTCAATGGGATCCAGAACTCATGGGGTATCTACCAGCCTGTCCTGCAGTGGGGCCCTTCCGGTGCCGGAGGGGGGAACAACTGGGCCGTCGCCAGTTGGTACGTCGGGTTCGATGGCTCTGCGTTCCACTCAACGCTCGTTGGAGTGAACCCGGGAGATGTCCTCGTCGGGGTGATGACGCTGACCGGCCAGTCGGCTGCGGGCTTCAGCTACAACTCGCAGTTCCAGGGTATCGCCAATACAAACCTAGCGATACAGAACGTTCCGCAACTCACCTGGTGCGTCGAGACGCTCGAGTGCTACGGGATCACGAAATGTTCCGACTATCCGGACACACCCAAGACGGCGATGTCGGAGATCGACATCCAGACGGGCACGACCCGCCCCTCGCTGGCTTGGACGATCACCGACGCCGCCACAGAATGTGGTCAGCACACGCTCCGATTCGACGATGATCTGCCGAGTGGAGAGGTCGACCTCTGGAATCGTTCCGGCCCGTTCTGGACCGCCGGCTCGGGGACGATCGCGCCCCATGCGAGTCAAGAGTGGTGGTTCAGCTGGGGAGGCGACGGCGATGTGGGGCCGCAACTGATCCAAGCCGAGCCACTCAACGCGCCGAGCCAGTTGGCGACGACGCAAATCGCCGTGGACCGTGACGCGAGCGGTCACCTCACGTACCACGCCACGGTCGTGAACAAGGGATCGGTCGCGGTCAACTTCCAATGGCGAGGCGGCGGACGATGAGAGAGGAGGAGTGATGGCGTGGACAGCAGGGTTGGGCACGATCGCCCCCGGTACAAGTCAGGAATGGTGGTTCAGTTGGGGAGGCAATGGCGACGTCGGACCGCAGCTGATCCAAGCCGAGCCGCTCGGCGCCTCGGGAGAGCTCGCAACAACGCAGATCGCCGAGAGCCTCGACAGCAACGGCCACCTCACGTACTTCGCAACGGTTGTGAATAACGGATCGGTCACCGTCAGTTTTCAATGGCGCGGCGGGGGGTTCTAAGGAGGGAGGCGATGCCAATACTTCACGTCCTTGTCAACGACAAGGGAGATGTCCTGGGCACGTGGCAGGTGAGCCACAGGGCGGGCGAATCGGGCCCGGAACAAGTCATGCTCGTGGCCGGACCAAGGCAAAAGGTCGTACAGGTCGAGATCGACGACGACGTCGCGCGCCTTGATCCAACCGCTCTTCACAACCGGATCAAGAAGGATCATATCAAGAAGGGCCGTAAGAAATAGGTCCGGTCATCTCAGGTTGCGGAGCGGCGCGATTCGGTGGACGAGGCACGCCCGCATGGCGCGGGCCCTTGACTAGTCAGGCCCGCTCACGCGAGCATCGCCACCGCCCGGATGACGTGGGCCCGGTTCAGCGGTCGGGAACCCGCTTTTCGTTGGAATGGACTTCGGGAGGCCTCTCACCGAAGCCCTACATCACCGAGCCCTGTAATTGTAAAAGACAGGTGACTGCGGCCCGGGGGGGCGTGGCGGGAGGAAACGGGACTCCTATGAATTCGCAATCGAATCCGGGTACCGTTATTTCGTCAATCATGATGCATTAGTCGTTGGCCTTCAGAAGTTTCGTCGGCCTAATGACTCATGAATTGGCGCATGCCCCGTGGCGCTCCGATGGGATGGCAACAAAATCAGGGGGTTCACGGCGAGAGGGCATCAGTTTCCGGAACGGACGCTCGGTCAATTGACCCTCGCGCTGGCGCAACCACTTCAAGGTCCTTTCAAGAGGGAAACGTAGTGTTGAGCCCTTCCCTGTGCCCAGGCGAGCTGAGGGAGCGTACTGTCCTGAGCGGCCCACCGGTAGATCGTCTTGACGCTCACCCGGAGCTCGTTGGCAGACTCCTCGGGGGTTCAGTACAGAAATTCACGGGGATCCACGGTGGCCGGCGGCTGAGGGCCGGGCCTCGGTCTCAAGCTGTTCCCGTCCGAGCCGCGACTTCTCGCTCATGGTGAGGACTTGGAACGGCGGGCGCCGCCCACGGAGGGAATTCATGAGTCGCCGCAGCCCGGCCGCGTCGTGAATTCCGCGCCCCTGATACCGTCGTCTGCGAAGACGTGCTCGTCATTGACGGTCCAGTCCTTCGCCGCAGCGTAGGCCCGAGCGTGATCGATCTGCCGGATGACGGACCTGGCTTCGTCGGCGACGCCATGCTGCTCGGTGGACTTCCGCGCCGATCACCGTCGATCCAGCCGCGGGCACCCAGTGAGCGCGCTCAGAGTGTTTTCAGGAATTCGACGAGATCCGCCTTCTGCCTGACGTTCAGGCCCAGCCCGAAGGACGTGTCGTAGTGATCGACGACGGCGGGGAGATCAGCCGCGCTGCCGTCGTGAAAGTACGGCGGATGCTGCCACAACGCGCGAAGCGGCGTCGTGCGGTACCGCTTGGTCGCGCTGCGGGAGGCATAGACCGGCTCGGTGCCCACGGCGTCGGGCTCGTGAAGGAGCGGAACCGTGGGATCGCCGCCGGCGAGAACATCCGTGAACGTCGGCGGAATGTGGCACGCGGCGCATGCGGCCTTACCTTTGAAGAGCCTCTCTCCGCGCTTCGCCGCCTGCGGATCGAAGCTGCCCGGCGGTGGCGGGGGCGTCTTCAGGCTCAGCTGGTACTGAAGGAGGGCCGGCAGCTTGGGAGGGACGAGGTCCGGCTCCTGCGTGACGCTCACGCCGATGCGCGGATCCGAGAAGCTGCCATGACCGCCCATCTGGGTGACGGCGACGTAGTTGTTCCAGTACGAGATCGGTCCGTCGCCGGTGAAGGTCTCGAACCCGACGCCCTGCAGGCCGAACGCCGGCGGAATGACGGCGGGCAGGCTGATGCCGTCGATGTTGAAGCGCGCGTCGTACTTCCCGGGGCCCCACGAGTTGTAGATCGCCTTCTGCGCAGCGGTCAGCACGGGCGAAAGCGCGATGATCGCACCAGGGTCGAGATCGCGATTCGCCCAGCCGTCGAGTCGGTTGCCGACGCCCGTCGTCACCGAGTCGTCGACCGTCGAATGGCAGAGCGCGCACGTGATGCCCACCGACTTCAGCCGACCGCCGGTGACCTTGCCGACCACGCCCACGACCGCATTGAGGCGGATCAGCTCCACCGTCGTGGCCGGATCGTTCAGGTCGTGCCTACCGAGGAAGCCCGGCGGGAGAGCGGACGCGTCGACTCTGAGTCCGACGCCGAGCGCGATCACCGGGCTGATGGACGATTGGATCACGGTGTGGAGTTGCAGCGTATCGGTCCAGAACTGTTCGTCACCGAAGGTGTCGAACCGGAAAATCGATCGGCCATCAGCGGGAGCCACGGCTGGTTTCGCGCGCGATGTCTTCGCCACCCCGAGCGTCACCGCGACCGCTAGAACCAGGAGCGACGTCACCAACAGGACGATGCGTGGAATCACTGAGGGCATGGTTGTCCTCCGACGGGTCTGTTACTTCTTAAGTGGGCCAACCGAGGACCGGCGGGTCAACGTTACCAACCGCGCGCGTTTTCCCGCATGAATCGCGCGCGAAATCGAGCGCGCGTTACAGCAGCGATCGAAGCAGGCGCTCCACCAGAGGCCAGTCTCGGCCACCGAGGCGACGGTAAGCGCCGCCCGCGCGCCCGATCACGGCGGCTTTCAGCCGCGATCGGGCGACGCGCACGCCGTTCTGAAGACCCTTCAACTCCTGCGTGTTCACGTACGCCTTCCGGCAGGTGACCGTATCGAACTGCGTGCCGCCGAGGCCGGCCAGGCTTCGGCCCGCGCGGAGGAGCTTCCGGCAGTAATCACAGCGAGCGGTCAGCGGCCTGCGCATGACTCCACCGTTAGAGACGCGGCGACGGGGATTCTTACGTGGAGCGAAAGGGCGCGACGGTGCCGCCGGTCAGTCGGCGGCTGGCAGGCGGCCGTCGGCGTCGAGCCGGACGAGGTCGCGCAGCACCTCGTATTCCTCGCGGCAGACGCCGCACTGCCCCAGGTGCTGCTGCAGCCGGGGGAGAATCGCCTCGCTGGTCTGGCCCGCGACCTCGAGATCCACGTACTGCGGCACGAGATCGAAGCACTCCGAGCAGGAAATCTCG
>JBKPAK010000184.1:0-15171 GCA_046726415.1 Candidatus Methylomirabilota bacterium | reverse complement strand
TCCAGCCCATGGTGGTGGCCACGCGCTGCCCATTCTCGAGCAGGCGTTCGTCGAGGTCGGCCGAATGCACTTCGTAGCCCAGGGACGCGAGGTGGCACGTGAACAGCGAGGAGGCGCCACCGGCATCGAGCAACCGCATGCCGGGATGGAGGAGGGGACCGACCCGGCGCAGGACCCAGTAGATCTCCCAGTAGAGAAACCATGGAAAGCGGGGGTCGTCTGCGGCCCTCGGGAGCGGCTGATAGTCGAGTCGCTCTTTCATGCCGAGGGCGTGGCGCTCGCCGAGGTTCTCGGCGTGAGCGGGCAGGTGGCGGCCAAGCCGCCGCCACAGGCGAGCGATCGTCGCCCCTCTCCGGGAGATCGGCCCCCGAGGAACAGTGCCGACCCAGGACGACGGGGCGACGCCACGCGCGTAGAGCGTATGGACCAGGTCGTTCAGGCCAGCCACCAAGGGGGCCGCCTCGACGGTCAGGAGATCGTCGCGGTCCATGCTCTTGTTGAGGGTGTCCCCCCGGGACCAGTCGGCGACGACCGGGTCATGGGGCGGCGCCGACGCCAGCAGAGACGCCCATTCGGCGGTCAGAGTGTCCGCGTCCCGCGGCGCGAAGGAGTCCTTTTCGTGTGACTCCTCGTTGAAGTACTTCTCGGTCGCGAGGTGCCGAGGCAACCGCCCCTCCGTGGGCCAGGCGGCCCGGGCCCGCTCGACGAGGAGCGCCAGCTGGAGGGCCAGCCGTTGCAGGGGATCGCCACAGGACAGCAGATTGGCCTGGGCCCAAGCCCCGAGCGGCTCGTTCGCTCGGCTTCGAGCTGGCTGACGGCACACGCGGAGAAATTCCTCGGTGTCGCGGATTCGGCCGACATGGTCGTACCACTCGCAGTGCAGGGCCTCGGGAATGGGAATCGGTTCGAACATCCACGCCGGCGTTCCGGCCACCGCCGCCTCGATCAGACTGGTACTGTACGAGGAGATCACCAGATCGCTGGCCATGATCCACTCGCGTACGGAGCCCTCCTTGAGGAAGCGGAGGCGCCCCGTGTCATGGCCCAGTCTTTGCCGGAAGAAGTGGAGGAATGCACTCGTGTTGACCGACGGGCGAGGCCTCACCACCACCTCCAGGCTCTCGTCGGTCGCGGCCTGACGGCAAGCGCGCAAAAGCTGCTCGAGCGAAGGGGTGGAGAAGTCCACCAGCGATCGCAACTCCTTGGCGTCGCCCCCCTGAGCGACGAAAAACTTGAGCTTGCGGTGGGCGAACGCCCACCGATAGTTGTCCGGCACGAAGACCCACCGCTTGTCCCCATCGAGCCCGAACGCTTTGGCCAGGCTGCGGCGGTCGGCGAAGAAGCGGCGATATGGCTCGGCATAGAGGCGATAGGCCGGGTGGCCGTTCACGAAGATGTGCTCGTCCGGGACGCCGTGCTGCTTCAAGTAGACCCGGTAGAACTCGCCCCAGGCGTGATGGATCGTCTCGAGCCGGGCCTTCCGGTCGGCCGGCGCCTTGATCTTCAGGTGAGCCCGGTAGTGGATCTGCTCCCACGCGAGGTTGAAGTGGACCGCGCCCGGCCAGCGGGCATAGACGTCCTCGGTAGCGAGCGCGCCGTCCACGGCGTAGACGAACGGATGGACGATGACCCGGGGTCGGTACGCCGATAGATAGTCACCGATGTGCTGGTAGAGATTGCGGACCTCGACGCTGAGGCCGTAACGAGCGTGGGCCAGGGCGCGCACCACGCAGGCGACGTCCATCTCCCGGGCGGTGTGCTCGATGAGCCACAACACGTCAATGTCGCGCGGCATGCCTCACTCCGGTTGGGCACCCCACCAGCAGAGCACGACCTTCAGGCCGCGTGGCACCTTATCGCCTCTTCTTCCCCGTCACCCAGAACAGGTCTCCCTTCTTGCGCCGGTCGGGTTCAACGCTGAGCGGCTCCACCCCGTGCTTCCGCAACACGCGCAGCAGGTGCCCGATCGAGAGTGGGATGCCCTCTCGCTCGCTATGCTGCCGGAGGCCGAGCCAAGGGAGGCGAATGCGGCTGAGCGCCGGCTGGCCTGGCCGCAGCGGACGCAGGTGCAGGACGACCGTGCGATCCTCCAGGTTGTAGAGCAGCTCGCGCTTGAGGAGGGGCGCGTGGGGACGCTGGCCGGATGCGGAACGGAACTGGAGCCTCACGTACCCTCCCGGCCTCAATACCCTGACCATCTCCGAGATCGCCGTGTCGATCCTCGACGTCTTCGAGATGTGCTGAATGGCCGAGAACGAGTAGGCGAAATCCGCCCATTCGCTCGGGAAGTCACAGGTCCCGGATTCGTCCATCAGCCCCAGGGTGCTCGCTCGCGGGACGAATCTCCGGCAATGGTCGAGGAGGGCGGGAGACCTGTCGACCCCGCCACAGGTGAGCCCATCCTCGCTCAGGCTTCTGAGGATCCGGCCCATGCCCACCCCGTACTCGAAGACCGCCGGCGAAGACGCGATCAGCCGCTTGCTGACCAGCACCGGCTTGAGACAGGCGTGGTAGATGATTCGCCCTTCGCCGAAGGACGCCGCTCCCCGATCAGCGCTCCACACGCTGGGCTCGACTCGGCGGAAGGCGCCGATCGCCGTCAGCGCCGCGAATGCACCGACCCTCGCGGTGTCTCCGTTGGGCGGCAGAGGCGAAGACGCGCGGTGTTCCTCACCGGCCCCGGGTCCGCCGGGCCATAGCCGGCCGGTCGGCGTCACGTCCGGGGCGCGAGGCGGTTCTGAGCGCGGGGTCACCGGCGGACCAATGTATTCGGCCGATATCGGCGAGCCGACCGCGAGGACGCGATCCAATCCGCGAAATGCCTCGTCGCGCAACCGGGCGTTCGGATCGCCGGAGGGCGGTGGACCGGCGCACTGGTGCAGGGTCTCCGCGAACCGCGCGGGAGAGCGAGAATCGAGCAGGAGGCACCACGGGCGGACGGCCTCCGGCAGGCGCGCGTGGACCTCCTCGGTCACCAGCACCCAACAGCCGGCGAGGATCGCCTCCAGGATCTTCGTCTTGAACCCCATGCCGAGGTCGGACGGTATGGCGACGGCGCGCGCCTCGGCCAGCAGGGGCAGCGGTGAGGCGACCAGGCCGGTCGGCTTCAATCGGCCAAGCGCACCCAGGACGTCGGGCGGCTTGAGGTTGCCGGTAATCTGAAAGTCCCACTCCGCGGCCACGTCAGCGGGGAGCGCGTTGACCAGCTCTACCGCATTGCGCCCGGCGTCGTACAGCAGTGCCGCCATCGACGAACCCGTCCCCATGGCGAATAGGCACACGTTCCGGCGGGGTCTGCTCGGGATCTGCTCGACAAAGGGCCGGGGTACGAAGTAGGGGACGGTGACGACCTTCTCGGCCGCGGTGAGCTGACCCCAGTAGTGATCGGCCTCCCAATGGCAAATGGGCAGGATGGCATCGGCCAGCTCCGCGCACTGGCCATCGAGCCGGAAGCGCGCGAGGGCGAGGTGGATTGCCGAGGTCGCCCGAGCGAGGTCCGTCTCCCGGCGATCCTCGATCATCCTGAGCTTCCCGTGGAACTGATCGACCAGGTGCGGCAGATTGGCGTTGTGGGCGCGAACGAGGCGGCGGATTCTGGGGTAGTTCTGCTTGAGGAAGGCCAGGCTGCGGACGTACATTTCGTATTCGAACAGCACGGCGCGGCACTCGCGCAGATCCGCGTCGCCGAGCATGGCCAGGACTTCATCATCGGAGCGGCCCACGCTCACGAACTGGCGCACGCAGTGAGGACGGGCGTCAAAATATTCCGAACGGCCCAGCACGTCCTTGGTGCTGCCGATGAAGATCTTCCGCGTATTGTTGATGCTGTCGGGAACGACGTGGAGGATGTATCCCACCGTGGGCTAGGCCGTGCGGGTGACGTAATAGCGGCCAATGGCGAGGCCGTCCACCCACCTCTGACGCAGATGCTCGATGGCGTCGGCCGGCGCGCCGACGATGGGCAGGCCGTGGCGGTTGAACGACGTGTTGATCAGCACCCCCACCTCAGTCAGCGCGCGGAACGACTGCAGCACCGCGTGGAGCCAGGGGTGGGTGGAGCGATTCACGACCTGCGGTCGCATGGTCCCGTCGACGTGAACGACCCCGGGCACGCGGGCTTTCGCAAAATCGGACGCCGCCACCGTGAAGGTCATGTACCGATAGTCGATCGGACCACACCAGTACTTCTTCGCCTCCTCTTCCAGCACGACGGGGGCAAACGGCACGAACCACTCACGCCCCTTCAGGATGTCGTTGATGCGCGCTCTGATGGCGGGATCGCGTGGATCGGCCAGCACGGACCGATTGCCGAGCGCGCGTGGCCCGACCTCCAGCCGGTCCTGGAAGGTTCCGATGACCTGACCCCGTACTAGTTCCTTGGCCACCCGCGAGGGCAGCCGGTCTCCCTCGTCGTCGACGTCCAGATCGGCGGCCCCGGCCAGGGTGGTGGCGATCTGCTCATCGGTATAGCGGTGTCCCAAGTATGGTGAGGGAAGCGAGGCCGTGGTGGCCACCCCGCAGAGGTACAAGCCCTCCATGGCGGCGCCGATCGAGAGGCCGGAGTCGGCCGAGTCGGGAAAGACGAAGTAGTCCGACGGCGCGAGTTCGTCCCGCACTCGGCCGTTGGCCTTGACATTCAACATCACGCCGCCGGCCACGGCGAGGCGACGGGCGCCGGTGAGCTTCAGCGCATCGCGCATCAAGGCGATCACGTTTCGCTCCACGTGCTCCTGGGCGAAGTACGCCAACTGAGAGGGTCCGTGGCGCTCGAGATCGCCGCGGAAGGACTCGGTTTCGGCAACTGAGCCCAGGGGGTTGGGCACCCGTTTGGCCGGGTAGACGGCATTGTAGGACCGGAACGTCCAGGACAGCCGGCTTCGGGTCATGCCGTCCTGGACCTCGACGAGCCCGTCGAAGGGATTGGGCGAACCGGGTTTCCCCAGGGCGGCCAGGCCCATGGTCTTGTATTCGCCGTCCACCGGAACGAACCCGAGCACCTCGGTGATCGCCTGGTAGAACGAGCCGAGGCTGTGCTGGGCGGGGATCGCGCGGATCAGCTCCAGTCGGCCGTTCGCGTGACCCCGATAGATGGTGCCGCTATGCCCGTCGCCCTTGCCGTCCATGGTCACCACGCAGACCGTCTCGCCGCTCATGCCGGCCAGGCGGAAGGTGCTCGCCGCGTGCGCCCGATGGTGGGCGACGTAGACATAGCGGATCCCCGGACTGAACAAACCAAGCTCGTTCAAGGCTCCATGAAAGTGCGACCAGTGCCGAGACTCGAAACCCTCCCAGGCCGTCCCCACGAAGGAAGCGGCCGCGGTGGGCGGGGGCGGTGGGGCCGGGGCGACCTTCCGGGCTCCGGGGCGCCAGCGCGAAAACTCGTGGAGCGCTGGTCCGGAAGGCTTGCCGTCCAGCTCGACCGAGATGTAGTTTCGCTGAAAGGGGAACAACGGCTGGTGCGTGGAGACGGCCACGATATCGATATCCGCGCCGGTGATGGCGAGCTCGCGGAATGCCGTGCGAAGCGCTTCGATGGGGAAACCATAGTAGTGCTTGATGCGCGTCACGCGCTCTTCGGCCAGGGCGAAGACACACCCCGAGGGCGTACACACGGCCACGGAGGCATCGTGCATGCAGTGGATGCCGAGGGCGAGCACACCCGAGTCACCGAAGGTCGGCATGGGGAGTCGTCTCTCTCTTTCTTAGACCACGGGAAGGCACGGGCACGGCATCAGCACGCCTCCACCAGGCGCGGCATTGCATCGGCACGCCTCCACCAGGCGCGGCATTGCATCAGCACGCCTCCACCAGGCGCCGCAGTTCGCGCACGAGCTCAGTCAGCGTCCTCGACACCGCGCCGGGCGCGCGCCCGATAAGAGGGCGGTTGGTGGTGACCAGGCGGAGAGCGGGATAGACGGCAACGGCCCCCCGCGCCGGCTCAGGCGAGAGGATCAGCGAGCTCGGCAACAGGTCCGACAGGGATTCGATCACCACCGCCAGGCCCATACAGGGCGCCGCGATGGGCTTGCCCGCGTGGAAGAAGCCGCGAATGATCTCGGCGACGCGGGGATCGACCAACTGACTCGATCCGTCTGGGCTCAGATAACCTCTGACGGGGATCGCGCCCCGGACCAGGAGCGCCGAGAATTCGACTCCGGGGAGAGATGCGGCCGCACTCTCGACCGCAGGCAGGCCAACCCCTCTCAGGCAATCGCGGATGATGGGCAAGTCCTCGCTCTCCTCCTTGCCGTCGGGCTGAAGGATCAGCACGACACCCGTCGTGTCGGGGGTCGCGTCGGGTACCATATCAGCACGCTCCCATATGGGTGAGCGTCGCCGGAGGGCGCCTGATCGCTACGGGGCGCGCGTCCCAGGCGGCCAGCACCCGTAGCATCGGGGTCAGGGCCGGCTCATCGCGGCCGGGCCGCTACGAGACGGCCTGCTCATGTCGTTCGGCCAGGGGGTCCGCCAGGGACTCCGACGGGTACACGAACGGCGAGCCCGTGAGGATGCCGTCGCAGATCACATCCAAGCCCCGGAAGGTGCCGGGTTGCAGCTGGGTGTCGGTGGCGGTGACCGTGAAGGAAGCCGGCCCGCGCTGGGCGATGAAGGGAAGGGGAATCATCCGGCGAAAGAAGAAGTGGTACGCGTAGCGGATAGCGCGATCGATCTGGGTCGGCGACATCCCCTCGCTGAACGGCAGACGGTCGAGTACCTGGATGTAGTCCTCGGCGGTCGACACGTCGAGCGAGAAGCCCTTGCCTCGGATCCAAGCCTCGCCGGCCACGATGACCGGGCGCCCCTGGGCGGCGACCTCGACCCCCGTCTTCGTGTTGTAGATGGCGATGGCGTTCGCGTGATCGGTCAAGGCATAGGTGCTGGCCTGGTGTTCGGGCCCGATCACGAACACGTTGGCCGGCAGCTGGGGGAACCATCGAGCCACCTCGTCCGCGATGCGTTGCCGCGAGGGGACCAGCCCCCGCACTTCGGCCGGGTGCACGCGGATGACGAGCTGCAAGTCGGGTCGCCGCCGGAAGTACAGGATGGTCTCGCGCACCCAGTCGAGCATCGTCGGGAACGCGTTGGAGGCGTAGTGCAGCTGGGCATCCCAGACCACGCTGGTCAGGAGGGCCAGGTACGGCCGGTCCGGGTGGGCCCCGATCTCCGTCAGCACGCGGCGTGCGTCCTCGCGTGGCTGGTCGTGGAACCAGATCCAGTCGTTCGTCCCCGCCCGGCGACTGTCCAGGTATCGGAGGGTGTGCTGTCGGATCTCGTCGATCAGCGGCAGGTCTTCCCACACCCGCGTCGGCTCGGACATCATCGTGTGATGGTAGGTGTCGTCGTGGCTGAAGATGAAGGAGTGCTTGCGGTAGGCAGGATTCCAGGTGACCACGCGAATGCCGCGACGGCGGGCCGCCTCCACGATCATGCCCTGGGGGATGTAGATCCCGTGGTGGGCCACGACCACGTCGACGGAGTGCTGCTCGAACAAACCGTCCAGGGCCATGATGGTCAGCAGGCCCGCGTGTAGGTACCGGCGGAGGACTGCTTGGCCATGGGGTTCGCCGTCCAGATCGCCTCGCGCGAAGAAGCGCAGCGCTCCGGCGTACGCGTGCTCGCCGACCCCAAGCTCGCGGAACCGGAACCCGCGGATCTGATCCATGGGCAATTCGTCGGCAATTCGCGCGGCGGTCGCGCGATCGCCGCTGGTGAGGAACTGGCTGTAGGTCACGAGGGGGAGTCGGCGGAACCGCTCGGAGCCCCGGCCGAAGCAGGTGGCGCAATAGGCGGTCTGACCGATGCTGACAAGCGTCTCAGCGGTGACCCGCGGGGACTTCGACATCTGGCACGCGGGCAGAACGGCGTCGCAGAGTAATACCCGGACATCGCTTCCGCGAAGGCCGAGCGCCGTGGCGAGGGTGGCGTCGAGCGCCTGGGCGTGGTCGTAGCCACCGAGGCTCGTGGCGATGAGCACCCGGGATCGCTCCTGGCGCGGGTTCACCGCGTGCAGAGCGGGCCCATTTCGCCTGTTCCGCCGCCAGGGCCAGATCATGCCATCCACCGTGGGCCTGGCGAATCGCAACACCATGCGGGCGTCAGTGTCATGGCGTCAAGGATACTGGGCCCGCCGGAGATATCGGAGGTCTCATCTCCGAAGGGTCTTGGCCGCACGCCTGAGCAGGTGGCGGACGGGATGGCGAAGCTCCTCGCTCAGCATCGCAATCCGGGCCTCGGCTTCGGCGTTCCGAGCCTCGGCTTCGGCGTTCCGAGCCTGGGCCTCGGCGTTCCGAGCCTGGGCCTCGGCGTTCCGGGCCTGGGCCTCGGCGTTGCGGGCCTCGAGCTCCGCGATTTTCTCCTCCAAGCTCTCCCGCAGCGCCTTGAGTTCGCGAACCCGTACGCGGGCGTTCCGCGTTTTCTCCAGGAGGCCGGCGTAGTCCTGATAGAGGAACTTCCACTTCCGTTCCAGTACCGCCCCCAGAAAATCGGTGAGAGGGGCGATCTCGCCCAGCGGCTCAGGCCGCTCGAGCTCGCGCACGCATTCGAGTCGGTACTTGTTGAACTGGCGCTGGAAGTAGAGCAGGGCATGATAGAGCCGCTGCATGCGTCGCCGCGGCGGCTCGTCCGCGGGCGCGTGGAGGAGCCGGCGGATGAAATAGGTCGCATGGCTGAGATGCGGTCGCACCGGCTGGTCGGAAGGAGCGAACAAGGTGGAGAGCTGGCGTCGGATCACGTCGGCCGAGGAGTCGCTGGCCGCGAAGACGCGCCGGAAGCGCACCGCGCCGGGCACATGCGCAACGGTTCCGAAGAGCGTGAGCTCGGAGACCAGGAGCCGGTCGGGAAGGATCTCTTGTGGAAAGATCCCACACCGACGGAGCGCGTCGAAGCGGAACAGACCGTAGACGGCGTCGCCCGCCCCAAACGGCCCCAGGCTCACGGCGCGCAGCTGCTCATAGGGCTCCATCTTGGCCGTGTCGAGGGCGTAACTCTCGGCCCCGGTGGGGGAACCGTCGGCGTCCACGTGAATCGTCCGCGCGTGAGCCAGCACCGCATCCGGCTGCTCCTGCAGGGCCTCGGAGAGTCGCTCCAGCCAGTCGGGCGCGACCCAGTCGTGATCGGAGAACCACGCGAAGTAGCTCGGGGCATGGGAGCGCGCGGCGATGTCTGCCACGCGCTTCCAGGCGTTGACGAGGCCGATTCGCGCGCCATGCCGAAAAAAGCAGATCCGGGGGTCGCGCCGGGCGTATTCCTGGGCGATGGAGTCGGAGCCGTCGACCGATCCGTCATCCAAGAGGACGAGGTTGAAATCGCGGTAGGATTGGGCGAGCAGGGAATCGAGGGCTTGGCGAAGGTGCCGGGCCCCGTTGTGGATGGGCAGGCCGAGCGAGATCCCCGTTCCAGCCATCAGCGAAGCGCCGCGCGGCGGGTTCGACGCGCGCGCCAGCGACCGGCTCCGCCCAGGCACTCAGACCCGACGAGTATCGTCGAGCGGTCGTAGATTTGCTCAGTGAACATCACCGAAAGAACACCGCGAGTGGGTATTATACAGCGGGCCACCCAAAATAGGGGAATCCGTAGGAGTGCGCCATTCTTGACACTGAAACTTCCGAACCCAGATAATCAGCGCGGACCAATTGCCGCGAAGCGGAGGAATCTTGGGACACTACGAGGCGACCGCGCAACGCGCCCTTGTGATCGACGGGCAGGTGATCTCTGACGAGTCTCCCTGCTGGGTGATCGCCGAGATCGGGCACAACCACCAGGGCGATCTGGAGAAGTGCCGACAGCTGTTCCGCGAGGCCAAGGCGGCCGGAGCGTCGGCGGTCAAGCTCCAGAAGCGCGACAACCCGACCCTCTTCACCCGTGAGATGTATGGCCGGCCCTACGACCACGAGAACAGCTTTGGCCGCACCTACGGCGAGCATCGGGAGTTCCTGGAGTTCGGCAAGGATGAATACGCCGAGCTCCAACGGTTCGCTCGCGAGCTGAGCATCACCTTCTTCGCCACCGCCTTCGACATCCCCAGCGCCGACTTCCTCGCCCGGCTCGACATGCCGGCCTACAAGATCGCCTCGGGCGATCTTCGGAACATTCCCCTCATCGAGCACGTGGCGCGGCTGGGCAAGCCGATCATCATCAGCACGGGGGGCGGCACCTTGGACGACGTCCGCCGGGCCTACGACGCCGTGAGGCCGCTCAACCGGCAGGTCGCCATTCTGCAGTGCACGGCCAGCTATCCGGCGGCGTTCGAGGAGCTCGACCTCCGGGTGATCGAGACATATCGGGCGCTGTTCCCCGACGTGGTGATCGGGCTGTCCGCCCATGACAGCGGGATCGCCATGGCCGTGGCGGCTTACGTGCTCGGCGCGCGGATCATCGAGAAGCACTTCACCCTGAATCGGGCCATGAAAGGCACGGACCACGCCTTCTCCCTCGAGCCCGTGGGGCTACGGAAGACGGTACGGGACCTCACGCGGGTCCGGGTGGCCCTGGGCGACGGGACGAAGCGCGTCTATCCTAGCGAGATCCCCGGGATCACCAAGATGGGCAAGAGGCTGGTGGCCGCGCGCCCCCTTCGCTCCGGCCAGATCCTCACCCCGAAGGACGTGGGCATCAAGTCGCCGGGTGGTGATGGCCTCGCGCCCTACGAGCTTCACGACGTCATCGGGCGCGCCCTCCGCAAGGATCTCGACACCGACGAGGCCATCCAGCTCGATATGCTCGGCCGCCGCCCGTGAAGGGCGGCGGGGATCTCGGGGGCGAGGTCGCCCTGGTCACCGGGGCCCTCGGGCGGCTCGGCCCGGTCTGGGTCGAGGCTCTCCTCGACGCCGGGGCCAGGGTCGTGGGGCTCGACCTCGCCGAGGCCAAGATCCCGGACGCGTTCGCGCGGTTGCTCGACCGCGATGTCGACGAGCGGCTGCGCCTGGTGCGGGCCGACGTCACCGATCGCGAGTCGCTCACCCACGCGCGCACGGAGTGTGGCCAGCACGGTTGGAGCCCCTCCGTGCTGCTCAACAACGCGGGAATCGACCAGCCGCCCACCGTGCTTCCCCGGAGCGCTCGAGTAGAGGACATCCCGACAGAGCTCTTTCGCGATGTCTTCGAGGTGAATGTGCTCGGCGCCTTTCACTGCATCCAGGCGTTCGGCCCCGCCATGGTGGCGGCCCGGCGAGGCTCGATCATCAACATCGGGTCGCTCTACGCTGCGGTCGCCCCCGATCAGCGCTTGTACGACCACTTGCCGAGCGACCCGCCGTTCCTCAAGCCGCCCGCCTACGGCGCCTCCAAGGCGGCCGTGGTGAACCTCACCATGTACTTCGCGGCGCTGTGGGGGCCGTATGGAGTCCGCGTCAATGCCCTCTCTCCCGGCGGGGTGGTGGGGGGCCAGGACGAGGAGTTCAAGCGCAAGTACGCCGCGCGCGTGCCGCTGGGGCGCATGGCCGAGCCCGCTGATCTGGCCGGGCCCCTGGTCTTCCTTGCCTCCGAGGCCGCGCGGTACGTGACCGGCATCAACCTGAAGGTGGACGGCGGCTTCACCGTCTGGTAGAGCTGATCCGAATGTCGAGCGACACTCCCAGCATCATCGGGTTGATCCCGGCCCGGTCGGGCTCCAAGCGCGTCAAGAACAAGAACATCCGGCGCCTCGGCGAGCACCCCGTCATTGCCTACACTATCGCGGCCGCCCGGGCCAGCGCGGTCTTCGATGCGGTCCTGGTCTCGACGGACTCGCCGCTCATCGCCGACATCGCCAAACACTACGGGGCGGAGGTGCCGTTCCTTCGGCCGGCGGAGTACGCCACCGAGACCTCACCCGACATCGAGTGGCTCGAGTACACGCTCCACCGGCTGGCCGACGAGGGGCGCCGGTACGACTGCTTCAGCATCCTGCGGCCCACGAGCCCGTTCCGAACGCCGGAGACCATCCAGCGCGCGTGGCGCGAGTTCCTGGCCGAAGGCGGTGTGGACTCGCTCCGCGCGGTGGAGAAGTGCCGGCAGCATCCCGGGAAGATGTGGATCATCCGCGAACGCCGGATGCTGCCGCTCCTGCCCATGGGGCCCGCCGAGCAGCCCTGGCACAGTAGCCAGTATGCCTCGCTGTTCGAGGTGTACGCGCAGAACGCGAGCCTGGAGATCGCGTGGGCGCGAGTCGTCTTCGGAGGACGCACCATCGCCGGTCACGTGCTGATGCCCTTCTTCACGCAGGGACTCGAGGGCCTCGACATCAACGACACGCGTGACTGGCGCCACGTCGAGGAGCTGCTCCAGAGCGGCGAGGCCCGGCTTCTCCCCGTGCCGCAGCCGCCGGTGCCGATCGAGATCCCGGGCGACTGAGCCACCGCTGAGCCCCGCCCCCGCCGAGGGTCGCCGATGGATTTGCACTACGTACCGCGCTCCGAGTTGAGCCGCCTCCGGCGCCTCGACACCACGCCGGAGCGCCGGGCGACGGCCTTCGCCGCCATCTGTCGAATCAACGCGCTCTACATGATCGCGCGGGCGGGGTCTGGCCACATCGGAACCTCGTTCAGTTCCATCGACCTGGTCAGCTGGCTCTTCCTCGAGGAAATGCGGCTCCCGACGGAGCCGGGCGGCCCCGGTGACCTCTATTTCTCGTCGAAAGGCCACGACGCCCCCGCGCTGTATGCGGTGCTCACCGGGCTCGGGTTGCTCGACTTCGCGCTGATCCACCGATTGCGTCGCCTGGGCGGGCTGCCCGGCCATCCCGACGTGTCGATACCTTTCGTGGAGGCCAACACTGGATCGCTCGGCATGGGTATTTCCAAGGCCAAGGGAATGGCCCTCGCCAACCGACTCCTCGGCGCTCCCTCGCGCGTCTACGTCATGACCGGCGACGGCGAGTTGCAGGAGGGGCAGATCTGGGAGTCGCTGCCATCCGCGGCCACGCTCGGGCTGGGCGAGATCACCGTGATCGTCGACCACAACAAGATCCAGTCCGATACCTGGATCGCCGACGTGAGCGATCTCGGTGACCTTGCCGCGAAGTTCGGGGCCTTCGGATGGCACGTGGAGCGCGCTGACGGGAACGACCTGGGCGCGGTGGCCGCGGCATTCTCCCGGCTGCGGGCGATTGCCGATCGACCGAAAGTTTTGATCGCCGATACGATCAAGGGCAAGGGCGTGTCGTTCATGGAGCCGGCGGCCATGGACCCCACCGATCGCATGTACCGGTTTCACAGTGGAGCGCCGGGCCCCGAGGTGTACGCCAAGGCCCTCGCCGAGCTGATCGACACCGCCGGCGCGCGGCTGCGCGAGGCGGGAGGAGGCGAGCTCCGGCTCGAGCAGGAGCCTCGCCCAGAGGCTCCGACCCCTGGACGCGTGCATCGACTGGTCACCGCCTACTCCCGCGCGCTCCTGCACCAGGCCGAGCGCAACCCTCGGCTGGTGGTGCTCGACGCCGACCTGGTCCTCGACTGCGGCTTGATTCCGTTTCGCCAGCGGTTCCCCGACCGCTTCTTCGAATGCGGCATCGCCGAGCAGGACATGGTGTCGCAGGCGGGCGGTATGGCGCGACGCGGTCTGCTTCCCCTGGTGCACTCGTTCGCGTGTTTTCTGTCCACGCGTCCGAATGAGCACATCTACAACAACGTCACCGAGAGGGCGAAGGTCGTCTACATCGCCTCGCTGGCGGGCCTCCTGCCCGCCGGCCCCGGCCACAGCCATCAGTCGGTGCGAGACATCTCGGCGTTGGGCGGCGTGCCGGACCTGATCATGATCGAGCCGAGCACCGAGGACGAGGCGGAGGAGGCGCTCGACTTCTGCGTAAACACGGCCCCGTCCTCGTGCTACATCCGCCTGGTGTCGATTCCCGCGGAGATCCCTTACCAGCTCCCGGCCGATTACCGGTTGAGCCTCGGCCGGGGCGTGGTGCTGCGCGAAGGGCGCGACGCCGCCATGATCGGGTACGGGCCAGTCCTGCTCGCCCAGGCGTTCCGGGCCGCTGAGCTGCTGGCCCGGCGGGCTGGACTCGACGTAGCGGTGATCGATCTTCCATGGCTGAATCGCGTCGCCGCCGACTGGCTTTCCGAAGTCGCCGGGCGTTACTCATGGCTCTTCACGCTCGACAACCACTACCTGCACGGGGGGCAGGGGCAGATGATCCTGGCGGCCCTCGCCGAGCTGCCCGAGCGGCCTCTGCCACGGGCGCGGCGACTGGGCGTGACCCGGATTCCCCTCTGCGGGGGAAACACCGAGGTCCTCAACGCGCACGGTCTCGACGCCGAGGGGATCGTCGAGCAGGTGCGCCGGGCGCTCGCGGGCGAGCGATGACGCTCGTCCTCTGCTGGGACATTGACGGCACTTTGCTGACCACCGCGCGGGCCGGCATCTTCGCGTGGGAGGACGCAACCCACGAGCTCGTGAACCAGGCGGTCGACTTTTCGTCCCTGGACACCGCCGGCCTCACCGACGTGGAGATTGCCGCCCGGATCCTGGACCGTTTTGGCCGAGCGCAGACGTCGTCGGCGGTGGGCGCGTTGGTGCGGCGATACGAGGCGCTGCTCCCGGACCGACTACACTGGCGCACCGGACGCGTGGCTCCCGGGGTGCAGGCCATCCTCGAGTACCTCCGCGGGGAGCCCGGGGCGGTCTCCATCCTGCTCACCGGCAACACGGAGGCCGGTGCGTGGGCGAAGCTGCGCCACTACGGGCTCGACGGCTACTTCGAGCGTGGAGCCTTCGCGGACGGCGCGCGCGACCGCAGTGCGGTCGCGCGGCGGGCCCTGGCCGTCGCCCGGGAGGTGATGGGGCGAGAGCCGGAGACCCGGAGCACGTACGTGATCGGAGACACGCCGCACGACATCGCTTGCGCGCGGGCCATCGGCGCCCGCGCCGTCGCCGTGGCCTCGGGCTCATACGGAGTCGAGGACTTGGCGCGCCATGAGCCGTGGTGGCTGCTCCCCGCCCTCCCTGAGCCCGAGGTGTTCGTCGACCGGCTCATGGCAAGCGCCACCTGATGCCGCTTCGCGAGCTGCTCAAGCGCTCGGTCCGGCTGCGGCTGGCGGCCAACTGGGTAAGGGCTCGCACCTACGCCTTCCCCGACTGGAAGCCGATCGTGACCCGGGACCGCGCCCGCTGGGACGAGGCGCGCACTCGGGCGCGGGGCGGTCCACGTGTGCTGATCGCGACTGGCGTCGGCGGGCACCCCGGGCCGGTGAC
>JBKPAK010000183.1:0-5796 GCA_046726415.1 Candidatus Methylomirabilota bacterium | reverse complement strand
ACCGACCTGCCGGTGCCAAACACGACCGAAGAGCCTCCTGACGAAGAGGCCTCCATCACACTGCTCTCGCCGGCCGCCCTGCGCGATCTGGTTCGTTTCGTTCGCGGACACCGGGAACGCCGTCAGGGAGAATCCTCGGGGGCAACCTGAGATGAACACCTCGTTATGGGCTGTTCCACGTCGGGCCAACTTTTCGCTGGACATTTCGCATGCCGGTCGTTACCGTAGGGCTGGAAGACTGTCGGTGCCGAACGAGGCGCTCTGCTGGCGATTCAGCGGACGGAGCTTCCGCGCGCAGGAGATCGCGTTGATTCGCGAGGTGGTCGACACGTGTGCCGGTCTCAGCCGAAAGGAATTAGCGAACACCATCAGTGAGCTCTTGGGATGGACGCGGCCAGGCGGAGGGCTGAAAGAGCCGGAATGCCTGGCCGTGCTGGAGCGGCTTGAGGCGGCCGACCTCCTCACGCTGCCGGCGAAACAGCAGACCCGGCCCAAGGGATCGGTCACGGCGGTCCCGCACACGACCCGTGGCGAGCCTGGGGTCCCGCTGACGGGGCGCGTGGACACCTGGGCCCCCGTGCGACTGCAGCCGGTGCAGGACGGCGAGGAGCGGCAGCTGTTTCGAGAATTGGTCGGTCGCTATCACTACTTGGGCTACCGTGTTCCGTTCGGTGGGCATCTGCAGTATCTGGTCTGGATCTCGCAGCCCGCACCGACCGTCGTGGGCTGTCTACAATTTTCGAGCGCGGCGTGGCGGGTGCGGGCGCGGGATGTGTGGATTGGCTGGGATGATGCGACGCGCGCGCGCCAGCTGGTGCATGTGGTCAGTAACAGCCGATTTTTGCTGCTGCCGTGGATCCGCATCCAGAATTTGGCGAGCGCGACGCTCGGGCAGGCGCTCCGCCGCTTGCCCGCCGACTGGCAGGCGCGGTACGGCGTCGCCCCGCTGCTGGTCGAGACGGTGGTGGACCCGGCCCGCTATGCGGGCCGCTGCTATCGCGCGGCGAATTGGGTGGAGGTGGGGGAGACGGCGGGGCGCGGCCGCGACGATCGACACCATCGGCGCCACGGCGTCTGGCCCAAGCGCGTGTTTGTCTATCCGTTGACTCGTGATGCCGTGGCGCGGCTGCGAGAGCACGACTGACCGCTGATGGAGGCCGTGCTTGAGTGTCCGATCGATGAACCATATGTCGCCATGACGTTTCGACGGCTGACCCACGAGGGGATCGGACGATACGCGCTCACCGCCGACGTTCTTGATGATCGTGTCGTCGCGTCGCTGATTGTTCGACGCGTCCGGGGGAGGGGTGGTTCCGCACACGCATCCGTAGACCGGGAGCGTTCGATCCCCACACGATCCTGTCAGGCGGGACCGCCCACGAGATCTGGCCCGGTGGGTCACGTCGCCCGGCCGCCCGCCCTCGTCGAGGAGAGATGGCCGGAGGCCGTCCTCACCCTGTTCGCCGAGTTGGCGTGCCGGCGGCTGCACACCCTGACTGTCCGGGAGAATCGCGAGTGAGTGGGACCAAAATTCACGCGACGCATCATGAGCGTCTCGCCTATGTCTATGTGCGGCAATCCACCCCCTGGCAAGTCGTGGAAAACCGCGAGAGCACGGAGCGGCAATACCAGCTCCACCGCCGCGCCGTCGCCCTCGGGTGGGCCCCGAGTCGAGTGGAAACCATCGACGAAGATCAAGGCCGGACTGGGACTAGCGCCACCCACCGGACCGGCTTCCAACGCCTGGTCTCCGACGTCGGCCTGGGTCGTGTCGGGATCGTGTTGATGCTCGAGGCGTCGCGGCTGGCGCGCAACAATAGTGATTGGTACCGCCTCATCGAGATCTGCGGGGTGAGTGCCACGCTGATTGCCGATGAGGGCGCGGTCTACAATCCGCGCGATCCGAATGATCGGCTGTTGCTCGGCGTCAAGGGGACGCTGTCGGAAGCCGAGCTGTTTACGCTGCGAACCCGCCTCTACGAAGGGCGATGGAACAAAGCACGCAAGGGGCGCTTGCAGTTTCCCTTGCCGTCCGGCTATGTGCGAGGCGCCGAGGATCGGTGGGAGCTCGATCCCGACGTGCAGGTGCGCGAGCGCTTCAGCTATGTCTTTGATGTGTTTCGTCGGGAAGGCGTGGCCCGGCGCGTGGTGCGGGAGCTCAAGGAGCAAGGGCTGGACCTGCCCGTCCGGGTGACCACCAAAGAGAGCTCTGGGTCGCTGGTGTGGAAGACCCCGACGCTCAGCGCGATCATCCGCATCCTCCGCAATCCAGCGTATGCCGGCGCGTACGTCTTTGGCCGGTGGGACTACTCGGGGGAGCGCCGCTCAGCGAAGACCGGCAAGGTCTTGCCCCATTCGCGCGCCATGGCAGAATGGCCGGTGCGCATCGAGGCGCACCATCCCGCGTATCTGCGGTGGGAGGAGTTCGTGGAGAACCAGCGGCGGTTACGCCAGAACGCCTATGGCGAGGGTCGCCCTGGAGTCGCTCGAGAAGGTACCGCCTTGCTCCAGGGGTTCGTCGGCTGTGGGATCTGCGGGCGCAAGATGGGCGTGCAGCATCACGCCGCGCGAGAGCGCCGCTCGGCGACCTACATTTGCCAACAGGGGTACAGCGACGGCGATGGGCACATCTGTCAGAGCATGGCCTCGCGGGCGGTGGATGCCGCCGTGGTCCAGGCCTTCTTGGACGCGGTGTCCCCCGTGAGCATGCCGGTCGCGATGCGCGTGCTCGATCAAATCGAGCAGGACTTGGCCAGCCAGCGGCGCCAACGCGCGTTACAGATGGAACAAGCTCGGTATGAGACCCGACTGGCCCAGCGACAATATGACCGCGTCGACCCGGACAACCGGTTGGTGGCGGCGGAACTTGAGCGACGGTGGAACGAAAAGCTGGAACGCGTCGCCCAATTGGAGCAGGCGCAGCAACGGGCCGACGAGCAGGCCCAGTGGGATTTGACGGCCGAGGAGCGAGCGGCGATCAGCAGCCTGTCTCAGGATCTGCCGGCGATCTGGGCGGCCCCGACCACGACGAATCAAGAACGCAAACGATTGCTGCGTCTCGCGATTGAGGGCGTACAACTCGATGGCGTCACCTGCGCCGGGCAGATCGAGGTCCAGGTCCGGTGGCGCTCGGGCGTCGTGACGCGCCTGACCGTGCCACGCCATCGCGCCGGCGCGGATGCTTTGAAGACGCCGGCCGACGCTGTCCATCAGATCCATCAACTGGCGAACAGTCAGGCGTATGCGCAGATTGCTGACCGGCTCAATGCGGCGGGCTGGCGCACCGCCTTCGGTTACCTCTTCACCTCCAAGCATGTCGGATACATCTGCCGACGCGATGGCGTGGAAACCTCGCACCGAAACTCAACGGCCAACCGAATAGTTGAATAAGAGGTGCTGTATGAATCAGGTCCATTGAGACCCAGGAGTAGCCGATCGTTGAAGTGAGTGGGATCGTAGATGCCGTCCTCGTCGAGGATGAGCGTCTCGGCCAGGGCGCAGATTTCCAGCAGGCGGTGCCAGTCGCTCGAGTTGCGGGCCAGGCGCGAGACCTCCAGGCCCATCACGAGCCCCACCCGCCCGAGCCCGACCTCGGCGACCAGCCGCTGGAAGCCGCTGCGCTCGGCGGCGGACGCGCCGGACAGGCCAAGATCGTCGTCGATCACGACGACGTGCTCGGCGCCCCAGCCGAGGGCCTGCGCCCGACGCTTGAGATCGTACTGGCGCGCGGTGCTCTCTCGGTGGTCGACGACATAGGGGGCATCAGCGACGGCGGGCTTCACGGCGCCGTTTCGTCCGGGGGCCGCCGGTTTTTTTTCGCCGCGCCAGGGCCCGGAACAGCGAGCGTGGATGGATGGCGATGTCGAAGCGCTGCCGCACCGCCTGCGCGATGGCAGCCGCTGGCAGCGCCGGGGCCTCCGCGCGCTGCTGCTCGACGAAGTCCAGGATCTCGTCGGTGCACTTGTGGGCGCGCTTGGGCCCGCGCGGGCGGGGCAGCAGGCCGGGGAGGCCGGCCGTGGTGAAGGACGTCTCGGCGGCATAGAAGGCCTGCCGGCTGACCCCGAAGGCGGCGGCGACCTCGGTGACGGGCCGGTCGTCCACGCGGTGGCGGCGGAGCATCTCGTACTTCACTTGCATCCGATCGCGCCGATCGAAGAACTCGTGGCGCATGAAGGCCTCATCCTGCACGACCGCCGGGCGAGGATGCAGGGCGCCGGCGGCCCGGAGCGCGGCGACCTTGGGGTCCTCGGGGGCGGGAGGACGGTGCCGGGGGATCATGTCAATGACAATACGTCCATAGCCCGCCGACGTGTCAAGGGAAATGTGATTCATTTCTGCGGCAGAGCGTCGGAATGGCCCGCTCTTCTCGGCGACCGCCCCGGTGGCTCGCCGGTAGGTCGGACGAAATAAGCTTGACACAAGGGACGAAATCTCATTGACAGGACGGGTCCCGGCCGGCCTCACGGCTGCGCCCGGGGCGCCACCAGGTCAGCGAGCGCCAGCAGGTCCGCCACCCGGAAGTGCGACCGGCCGCGGCCGATGCTGAGGTGAGGATCGGCCGGAGCGAGATCCGTCCAATTGACGGGCACGGAGCAGAGGCCCCCGCGAGGATGCTCGAACGTGACCCGCTCCTGCCCCCAGAGGGCCCTGGCGACTACGAACCGGAACGCCTGACCCCGGAGGGGATGAAACGGATGCGTGATCCGAACCTGCGGTGGATCAGCGGCATTGACTGTAGTCGACGGCCTTCGAGGACCTCCAGGTCGAGGCCTCGCTCCAGCTCTCGATCTACAGCTATGCGACGGCCATGAACGGCCTCGCCGACGGGGCCGATCTCCGCCTCCGCTTCGACGTGCTGACGAAGACCCGACAACTGGAGGTGCATCGTTGCTGACCACGCGCGACCGCCAACGTCCGCCTCTACCGGCTGGCCGCGGAGATCCTCGCCGCCGTCGAGGCGGGCGTCTTCCCGCCGCGCGTGGGCTGGCACTGTCAGGACTGCCCGGTGCGGAGGCGCTGCTGGGCGTGGGGAAGAGTGGGCTAGCCGGGGAGCCACCTCCATCGCACGCCTTGATCTTCCCGTACGGCCCGATTAGGCTGGCGGCACTGTCTGCTCAGTCACCGGTCTCGTTGGCTGGAGGGTCACCATGCGGGGCCCGCGGTGTCAGGCGAAAGATCCCGACAATCCGCGGTTCTGCAAGGAGTGCGGCGTCCGGCTCGCCCTGGCCTGTTCGCAGTGCGGCTCCGAGATCTCGCCTGGGAATCCCGGACCCGCCCATGCCCAGGACCGCTTGGGGGACGTCTCCTACGACCGCGACCAGCTTGATGACGTCCTCTCCGAGAACAACGAAGCCGTTCGTCTCGCTCCCGTTCATTCTCGGGCTCTCCGTCAACTGGCGGCCACGCAGAGATATCGCGCCGCGACCGGCCGGTGGAGTCCTCTGACCGCCGGGCGGCGAAGCTGAGCTCCGATGCCTCCCGAGCCGCGCGGCAGAACGGGGCTGCTTCGACGGTTCCTGGAACAGCGCCATGCCGGCTCCATGCCGCGCTGGGCCGAAGCCGTCTCGCGCTGTCTCACGATCGACGATCTGCGCCAGCTGATGGAGCATCGGGTCCCACCGGTCGTGACGGACTACTTCCTCGGCGGGGCGGGCAGCGAGCAGACGATGCGGGACAACGTCGAGGCGTTCGCGCGGGCCCGCTTCAACCCTCGCTACGGCGTGAAGCATGCCGAGATCGACCTCGCCACGACCGTCCTCGGACACAGGATCAGCATGCCGGTTGTCGCCGCACCGG
>JBKPAK010000182.1:0-10815 GCA_046726415.1 Candidatus Methylomirabilota bacterium | reverse complement strand
TTCACGGGGCGATCACCCGCCCGTCACCTGCCGGCGGGCTTCTTCTGGCCGCGGAACTTTCGCAGGAGCCACACGACCGGGTCGAAGAACTCGTCCGCCATGCGCTCCTTCAGCGGGATGATGCCGTTGTCGGTGATGTGGATGTGTTCGGGACACACCTCCGTGCAGCACTTGGTGATGTTGCAGAGCCCGACACCTGCCGCATCCTTGATGAACTGGCTCCGGTCGCCCGTGTCCAGCGGATGCATGTCGAGCCCCGCGACCTTGATGAAGAAGCGGGGGCCCGCGAAGACCTTCTTGTGCTCCTCGTGGTCGCGGATGACGTGGCAGACGTCCTGACACAGGAAGCACTCGATGCATTTGTGGAACTCCTGGATGCGCTCGATGTCCTCCTGCATCATCCGGTAGGTGCCGTCCGGCTCCGGGGGTTTCAGCCGGAGGGGCGGGACCTGCTTGGCCTTCTCGTAGTTGTACGAGACGTTCGCCACGAGGTCGCGGATCAGCGGGAACCCGCGGATGGGCGCCACGGTGATCGGCTCGTCCTCCCGGAATAGGTCCATCCGCGTCATGCACATGAGGAGGGGCTTCCCGTCGATCTCGGCGCTGCACGAGCCGCACTTGCCGGCCTTGCAGTTCCAGCGCACCGCGAGGTCATTGGCCTGGGTGGCCTGGATCCGATGGATCAGGTCCAGGACCACCATTCCTTCCTCGGCCCCGACGCGATAGTCCTTGAACCCGCCCACCCCGCCCTCGCCGCGGAACACCCGCATGGTGAAGGTGGGCATTACTTCCTCTCCTGGAAGAGCTGCTTCAGTTCGGCGGGCATCTGGGGGAGCGGCTCTCGGGTGAGTTGCAGGGCCTCGTTGCGCTGGCGGAGGACCACGTTGACCGTGCCCCACTGGTCGTCGGTGTAGGGGTGATCGTCGCGGGTGTGTCCGCCGCGGCTTTCCGTGCGCTCCAGCGCGGCCACCGCGCAGCACTCGGCCACGGTCAGGAGCGACTCGAGGTCGAGCGCGGTGTGCCAGCCAGGGTTGTACTGTCGATGGCCCTCGACGCCGACTTTGGCTGCGCGCTCCTTGAGCTTCTCGATCCGCTTGAGGGCTTCCTTCAGCTCGCCCTCCGTGCGGATGAGTCCGACCAGGATCTGCATCGTCTCCTGGAGCTCCGACTGGATGGCGTACGGGTTCTCGGCCCCGGCGCGCTCGAACGGCGCCAGCGCCGCGCGGATAATCGACTCTACCTGGCCCGCGTCCACCGTGAGCTGACCGCCGAAGTCCTTGGCATAGAGGGCGGCATGGAGCCCGGCGCGGCGGCCGAAGACGAGGAGATCGGACAGCGAATTTCCGCCGAGCCGGTTCGACCCGTGCAAGCCCCCCGCGACCTCGCCGGCGGCAAAGAGACCGGGGACCGTGGCCTGAGTGCTGTCGGCGTCTACGCGCACCCCGCCCATTACATAGTGACAGGTCGGGCCGACTTCCATGGGCTCCTTGGTGATGTCGACCCCGGCCAGCTCCTTGAACTGGTGATACATCGACGGAAGGCGCTTCCTAATGTAGTCGGCGGGGCGGCGGCTGCAGATATCGAGGAATACGCCGCCGCGGGGACTCCCGTGCCCGGCCTTGACCTCGGCGTTGATGGCGCGGGCCACCTCGTCGCGAGGCAGGAGATCGGGGGTGCGCCGGTTGTCCTTCTTGTTCTCGTACCAGCGGTCGGCCTCGGCTTCGTTGTCGGCCGTCTCGCCCTTGAAGAACTCTGGGATGTAGTTGAACATGAACCGCTCGCCCTTGTTGTTCTTGAGCGTGCCGCCGTCCCCTCGCACGCCCTCGGTGACGAGGATGCCGCGCACCGACAGCGGCCACACCATCCCGGTGGGGTGGAATTGCACGAACTCCATGTCGATCAGGTCGGCCCCCGCCCACAGGGCCAGCGAGTGTCCGTCGCCGGTGTACTCCCAGGAGTTCGACGTGATCTTCCACGCCTTGCCGATGCCGCCGGTCGCCAGCACCACCGCCTTGGCCTTGAAGATCACGAAACGCCCGCTCTCGCGCCAGTAGCCCACGGCGCCGCACACCCGATCGCCGTCCTTGAGGAGACGGCTGACCGTGCACTCCATGTAGACGTCGATGCCCTGGTGGATGCCGTGGTATTGCAGCGTGCGGATCATCTCCAGGCCGGTGCGGTCGCCGACGTGGGCCAGGCGGGCGTAGCGGTGGCCGCCAAAGTCTCGCTGGAGGATGCGACCGTCCTTGGTGCGGTCGAATAGCGCGCCCCACCGCTCCAGCTCCAGGACGCGGTCCGGAGCCTCCTGCGCGTGCAGCTGGGCCATCCGCCAGTTGCTCAGCATTTTCCCGCCGCGCATGGTGTCGCGGAAGTGCACCTGCCAATTGTCCTCGGGCCACACGTTGCCCAGGGCGGCGGCGATACCGCCTTCGGCCATGACCGTGTGCGCCTTGCCAAGGAGCGACTTGCAGATCAGGCCCACCGAGACGCCCTGGGCCGCCGCCTCGATGGCCGCGCGCAGCCCAGCACCGCCGGCGCCGATCACGATGACGTCGTGCTCACGGGTCTCGTACTCGAGGTGTGCCATCAGAAGATCCTCATGCCGTGGTCGAGCTGTGCCATCAGAAGATCCTCAGGTCTCGAATGACGCCCATGGAGACCAGCCGGATATACAGATCCGTGAGACCCACGCTGAACAGCGACAGCCACGCGTACATCGGGTGTCGCTCGTTGAGCCGTGAGATGAAGCGCCAGAGCGCGTAGCGAACGGGTGCCTTGGAGAAGACATCGACGTGACCGCCGCACACGTGGCGGCAAGAATGACAGGAGAAGGTGTAGCCCGCGAGAAGAATCACGTTGATCCACATGACGATGGTGCCGACGCCGAGCCCGAACTGCCAGCCGCCGCCGGCCGCCGGAAAGCGAAAGGCCAGCAGGGCGTCCCAGGTCAGGACCGCGATGAAGAACACCGCCACGTACCAGGTGTAGCGGTGGAAGTTCTGGAGCACCAGGGGGAAGCGCGTCTCTCCTGTATACTCGGCCTTCACGTCGGGCACCGCGCAGGCCGCCGGGGCCAGCCAGAACGAGCGGTAGTAGGCCTTGCGGTAGTAGTAGCAGGTCAAGCGAAAGAGTCCGGGCCCGCCCAGGATCAACAAGGCGGGCGACACGATCCCGATGATGGGCAGCCACACGTCGGGCATCCCCCCGCCAAAGGTCGGGTGCGCGCACGACTTCGTGAGACACGGCGAGTAGAAGGGAGACAGGTACGGGGCCGCGTAGTAGTGGGCGTTCTGGAAGGCCGCCCACGTCGAGTAGACGATGAACGATCCCAGCACAATGACCACGGTGACCGGCAGGGCCCACCAGGCGTCCTTGCGCAGATGAGCCGCGGCGATGGGCGGCCGCGCAGCCACGGCGACGCGTCCGTTCATGAGGCCTCCCGAGCGTACCGCTTGACGCCGTCCTGGTAGAGGTCGCCGCCGTGACAGTCGTTGACCACGATGGCCGGGAAGTTCTCGACCTCGAGCCGGCGGATGGCTTCGGTGCCGAGATCGGCGTAGGCCACGATCTCGAGCTTCTTGACGAACTGCGAGAGCACGGCTCCGGCGCCGCCAATGGCACCGAAGTACACGGCCTTGTACTGCGCGAAGGCGTCTTTGACGGGCTGCGAGCGAGCACCCTTGCCGATGGTCCCCTTGAGACCGAGCCGGACCAGGGCCGGCGTGAACGTGTCCATCCGTCCGCCGGTGGTGGGGCCGATCGAGCCCACGACATCGCCGGGCCGCGCGGGCGAGGGGCCGGTGTAGTAGATGATCTGACCGCGCACATCGATCGGCAAGGTCGCGCCGCGCTCGATGAGGGGCATGAGCCGTCCATGCGCAGCATCGCGCGCAGTGTAGATCACCCCGGTGATGCGCACGCGATCTCCCGCCAGCAGTGATTCGACATCCGCGTCGCTGAGCGGCGGCTTGACCTCCTTGGTCCCGTCCTCCGCGGTCCTAACCATGGGAGCGAGCTCCCAAGGCCCGAGTGTTTCGGGCGGTCGGCGTGGGGAGGGGTGCGACGACCCGTTCGCGCCGACAAGCACGGCGCGCCACGGCTCGTCGGGAACCCGTCAGCGGCAGGCAGGGCGCCAGAGCCCGTGGTCGTCGCACCCCTCCCCACCCCGAGCGCCCGATGCGCGCGATGCCGTCGAGCCCGCTCACAGCGTGACCTCTTTGTGCCGGTGGGCGTGACACTCGATGGTCACCGCCACGGGGAGCGAGGTGATGTGGCAGGGGTAGGTCAAGATGTGGATGCCGAACGCGGTGGTATCGCCACCGTAACCCTGGGGGCCGATGCCCAGGCGGTTCGCCTGGTCCAACAGCTCCCTCTCGAGCGCATCGAGGGCCGGATCGGGGTGGGGCGAGCCCAACTCGCGAAAGAGCGCCTTCTTGGAGAGCAGGGCCGCCTTCTCGAAGGTGCCGCCCACGCCGACGCCTACCACGAGGGGTGGACAGGCGTCCGGGCCCGCCGTTCGCACGCACTCGATGATCCAGTTCTTCACGCCGTCGAGACCCTCGGCCGGGGTCAGCATCTTGAACTTGGAGCGGTTCTCGCAGCCCCCGCCCTTCGCCATGATCATGATCTTGAGCAGCGCGCCGGCGACGACATCCACGTGGATCACCGCCGGCGTGTTGTCGCCGGTGTTCACGCGGTCGAAGGGCGAGCGCACGATGGACGCGCGCAGATAGCCTTCGGCGTACCCCTGGCGCACCCCCTCGTTGAGCGCGTCGCCGAAGGCACCGCCCGTCACGTGCACGTCTTGGCCCAACTCCACGAACATCACCACCACGCCCGTATCCTGGCAGTAGGGAATCCGCTTGGTCCGGGCGAGCTCGGCGTTCTGCTTGAGAATCTGCAGTACCTGACGCCCCGCCGGCGAACGCTCCGTCCCGAGCGCCCGGTCAAAGGCGCGCAGCATGTCGGGCTCGAGGTTCCAGTTCGCCTCCATGCAGAGCTTCTTCACCGCATCGGTGATGGTGCTGATGTGGATGTCGCGCATGCCGGTCTTACTTCTTCCCCTGGCTCATGGAGGCCCGCCAGGCTTTCTGGCGCCGCTCGATCTCCGCCGGCTCGAGATCCTCCTTGTGGGTGGCCAGGCCCCACCGGTGGCCGGAGGGATCCTCGACCTGCCCAAACCGATCGTCCCAGAACATGTCCGCTACCGGCATCAACACTTTCGCGCCCGCGCCGACGGCGCGCTTGAAGGCCGCGTCGGCATCCTCGACGTAGAGATAGAACGAGCCGCTCGATCCGCCAACCGAGGCCGGCGCCCGACAGCCCATGTCGGGAGCCTCCTCGCTCAGCATGAACCGCGAGTCGCCGATCTGCAGCTCGGCATGCATGATCGATTTGCCGTCCGGGCCCGGCATCCGAAACCGCTCGTCGGCGCCGAAGGCCCGCTTGTAGAACTCGATGGCGGCCGGGCCGTCGCGCACGACCAGCGCCGGAGTAATCGTCCGATAACCATCGGGAATCGGTTTGGCCATGATGTGGTCCCCCTACGACAGCTTGAGTTTCTCGACCAGCTCGCGGACGGTCGCCGCCGAGTGATTGAACGCGGCCTGTTCGTCCGGAGTGAGCGCAATCTCGATCACCTGTTCGGCGCCCTGGCGGCCCAGCTTCACGGGCACGCCGACGTAGAGACCCTTCACGCCGTACTGACCGTCGAGGTAGGCGGCGCAGGGCAGGATTTTCTTCTTGTCCTTCAGGATGGTCTCGACCATCTCGATGGCCGACGCCGCCGGCGCATAGTACGCGCTGCCCGTCTTGAGGAAGTTGACGATCTCCGCGCCGCCGTTGGCGGTGCGCGTCACGAGGGCGTCGATCCTCTCTTTGGAAAGCAGCTCCGTGATGGGAATCCCCGCCACCGTGGAGTAGCGGGGGAGCGGCACCATGGTGTCCCCGTGACCGCCCAGGACAAAGGCCGTCACGTTCTCCACGGAGACATTGAGCTCGCGAGCGATGAAGGTCCGGAAGCGCGCGGAATCGAGAACGCCGGCCATGCCGATCACCCGCTCCGGCGGAAACCCCGAGCGCCTCCAGGCGAGCTGGACCATGGCATCGAGCGGATTGGTCACCAGCACCAGAATGGCGCGGGGCGACCGCTCGACGACCTGATCCACCACGCTGCCCACGATCTCCGCGTTTTTGAAGAGCAGGTCGTCGCGGCTCATTCCCGGCTTGCGGGCCATCCCCGCGGTGATCACCACCACGTCGGAATTCGCGGTCTCGTCGTAGCCGTTGCTGCCGACCAGGATCGAGTCGTATCCGTGCACGGGCCCCGCCTGGGCGAGATCGAGGGCCTTGCCCTGGGGAATTCCCTCGATGACGTCGACGAGAACGACGTCGCCCAACTCCTTCTCCACGGCATACTGGGCAGCGGTGGCGCCCACGTTGCCGGCGCCGATCACGCTGATCTTCGGCCGAGGACGCGTCAGCGTCAGGCCGTCGGCCTTCTCGCCCGGCATGTCCTAGAGCCTCGCCATGTTCTCGATGATGGCGGTGCCGAACTCCGAGCACTTCACTTCCTTAGCGCCTTCCATCAGGCGGGCCAAGTCGTAGGTGACCACCTTCGACTGGATGGTCTTCTCCAGGCCGCCCACGATGCGGTCGGCGGCGTCGGTCCAGCCCATGTAGCGCAGCATCATCTCGCCGGAGAGGATCACCGAGCCTGGATTGACCTTGTCCTGTCCCGCGTACTTGGGCGCCGTGCCGTGGGTGGCCTCGAAGAGGGCGTGCCCGCTCTCGTAGTTGATGTTGGCGCCCGGGGCGATGCCGATGCCGCCCACCTGGGCGGCCAGGGCGTCGGAGATGAGATCGCCCGTCAGATTGCAGGACGGGATCACGTCGAACTCGTCGGGCCGCGTGAGGATCTGCTGCAAGAAGGCGTCGGTAATGGCGTCCTTGATGAGGATCTTGCCGGCTGGCGGCTTGCCGCCGCAGTCGTCCCAGCTGACGGTCTTGTCGCCAAATTCCCGCTTGGCGAGGGCGTAGCCCCACTTCATGAACATCCCTTCGGTGTACTTCTGGATGTTCCCCTTGTGGACAAGGGTGACGTTGCGCCGGCTGTTTTCGATGGCGTAGCGGATGGCCGCGCGAATCAGCCGCTCCGACCCCTCCTTGGACACCGGCTTGATCCCGATGGACGACGTATCGGGGAAGCGGATCTTCTTGACGCCCATCTCCTTCTGGAGGAAGTCGACGACCTTCCGCACCTCGGGCGTCCCCTGCTCCCACTCGATGCCGGCGTAGATATCCTCCGTATTCTCGCGGAAGATGACCATATCGACCTTCTCCGGCCGCTTGACGGGCGATGGGACGCCCTGGTACCAGCGAACGGGACGGAGGCACACGTAGAGATCGAGTTCCTGGCGCAAGGTGACGTTGAGCGAACGGAAGCCCTCGCCGACGGGCGTGGTGAGTGGCCCCTTGATGGCCACCAGGTACTCCCGGATGACGTCGAGCGTCTCGGGCGGCAGCAGGTTGGGTGGGCAATCCTTGCCGTAGACGGCCTGAGCCTTCTCGCCTGCGTAGACCTCGGCCCACGCGATCTTCTTGCGGCCGCCATAGGCCAGCTTGACCGCGGCATCCAGCACCCGGACGGACGCCCGCCAGATGTCCGGCCCGATCCCGTCGCCCTCGATGAAGGCGATGATCGGATGGTCCGGCACGCGCAGCTTGCCGTGGTCGATGGTGACTTTCTCACCCGCGGGGATCTTCACTTTGCCTGCCATAGTGGATCTCTCCTCGTCAGTGCTTCTGGGCGGCGTTGAGGGCGGAGCCCGCCTTGAACCACGCGATCTGCTCATCGGTGAGGGTGTGCTTGGCCTGGATCTCCTGCACGCGTCCGTCGACCTTCTTGATCCGCAGGGTGACCGGCTGGCCCGGCGCCAGTCCGGCGAGATCGACCACGCTCACGCGATCGCTCTGCTCGAGGCGGTCGTAGTCGGCGGGATCGTTGAAGGTCAGCGGGAGGATTCCCTGCTTCTTGAGATTCGTCTCGTGGATGCGCGCGAAGCTCCGCACCAGCACGACGACGGCGTTCAGATAGCGCGGCGACATCGCGGCGTGCTCCCGACTCGACCCCTCGCCGTAGTTCTCGTCGCCGATGGCCATCCAGCGGACGCCGCGGGCCTTCAGGTCGCGGGCGATCTTGGCGAACGGCTGACCTCCCTCGCCGGTGATGGGATTCGCGCCCTTGCCCGTCTCTCCGCTGAACGCGTTCACCGCACCCAGGAACATGTTGTCGCTGATCCGGTCGAGATGCCCGCGATAGCGGAGCCAGGGGCCGGCTGGTGAGATGTGATCGGTGGTCGTCTTGCCCTTGGTCTTGACGAGGATCGGAAGGTCGATGAAATCCTGGCCGTCCCACGGCGCGAACGGCGCCAGGAGCTGCAGCCGCTCGCTGTCGGGGCGCACGATGACCTGGACGGCGCTGCCATCTGCCGGCGGCGCTTCGTAGCCCTCGACCCCCCGCGCGAATCCCTGGCGCGGAAGCTCCTCGCCCTCCGGGGCGGTGAGGCGGACCGGCTTCCCGTCCGGGCCAGGCAGCGTACCGTGTACCGGATCGAACTCCAAGGTGCCGGCCAGCGCGAGCGCCGTCACGATATCGGGGCTGCTGATGAAGGAGAGCGTTGCGCTGTTCCCGTCGTTGCGGCCCGGGAAATTGCGGTTGAAGGACGACACGATGGTGTTCGTCTCCCCGGGCTTGATGTCCGAGCGCCTCCACTGCCCGATGCAAGGCCCGCACGCATTGGCCAGGACGGTGCCCCCGATCCGTTCGAAGGTCTCGATGAGACCGTCGCGCTTGATCGTCTGGTACACGCGCTCGGATCCCGGCGTGATGAGGAAGGGCACCTTTGCGCGCAGTCCCACCTTGATCGCTTGCATGGCGATGTGGGCCGCCCTCCGCATGTCTTCATACGAGGAGTTGGTGCAGGAGCCGATGAGGGCGTTTGTGATCTTCGGCGGCCAGCGGTTGGCCCGCGCATCGGCCGCCAGCCGGCTGATGGGACGCCCCAGATCGGGCGAGTGCGGTCCCACCACCTGGGGCTCCAGCCCGTCCAGGTCGATTTCGACGACCTCGTCGTAGAAGGCCTTCGGGTTGGCTTCCGCCTCGGGATCGGCCACCAGGTGCTCTCGATACTGCTCGGCGAGCGCGGCGCTGTCGGCTCTCTCGGTGGCGCGCAGGTAGGTCGCCATGCGCGAGTCGAAGGGAAAGATGGACGTGGTGGCCCCCAGCTCAGCCCCCATGTTGCAGATGGTTCCCTTCCCAGTGGCGCTGATGGACTCCGCGCCGGGGCCGAAGTACTCGATGACCTTGTTGGTGCCGCCCTTCACGGTGAGGAGCGTGCACAGATACGTGATCACGTCCTTGGGCGCGGTCCACCCGCTCAGCTTTCCCTTCAGGTGCACGCCGATGAGCCTCGGGTGGAGCACCTCCCAAGGCAGACCGGCCATGACCTCGCCGCAGTCGACGCCGCCGACACCGATGGCCAGCATGCCCAGGCCGCCCCCGTTCGGGGTGTGGGAGTCAGCGCCGATCATGAGACCGCCCGGGAACGCGTAGTTCTCGAGCGTCACCTGGTGGATGATTCCCGCGCCCGGCTTCCAGAATTCGATGCCGTGCTTCCGCGCGACTGAGCGCAGGAAGTCATAGACCTCCTGGTTCTCGCTGATGGCCCGCTCCAGGTCAGCCGCCGCGCCGGACTCCGCCCGGATGAGATGATCGCAGTGGACGGCGGAGGGGACCGCCACCCGCGCGCGGCCCGACTGCATGAACTGAAGGAGGGCCATCTGCGCGGTGGCGTCCTGCAACCCGACCCGGTCCACGCGGAGGCGGAGCGTCGCCTTGCCGCGCTCCCAGGGCTGCGTCATGAGGTTCTCACAGTGAGCCACCAGGATCTTCTCGGACAGTGTGAGCGCACGGCCGAAGCGCTTCCGCGCCTGGTCAAGGCGCTCGCCCATTGACGCATAGAGCGATTGGATCTGCTCGACCGACATTGGGATCTCCTACCCGGTCTCCGGGATCGACATGGGGTCTCCTGCCCATCTGCCGCGATGGTGCGCGATGCCTGGGGACGCGGCCGCTGACAACACACCTATGCTACATGGGCCGCGCGTGCCCCACCACGGCGTCGATGTGGCAGCCGCTTGCAGGGCGGTGGGGCCACTCGGTGCCGACTGCCATCACTGACCTCGCCGGACGAAGGGGTCGTGACGCACATTCGCCTCCCAGCAGTGGGAGGCGAATGATGCAGGCAGACTTTAGCACATGGTGGCCCCGCCAGCGCCCGGGCGGCGGCGACATGCACTATCCCGACGGGCTCCGCCGCCAGTCCCAGGAGAAGACAGATACGCGGTAACCAGGGGCCCGGTCGGGCACGAAGATCTCGAAGAAGCCCCGGGACGACGGCGGGATCGGGTAGTTCACGTAGCCGATGGTCCTGGCCGTCACCTTGCCCCCGGCGTCGAGGCTCTCGACCACGAGCCTGACGCTCGTCGCCTCGAGACCGTAGGTGTTCGTCACGTAGCCTCCGATGGACAGGCGTCCACCATGGTCGACCGGCTCCCAGACGACCTCGAAAAAGTGGTCGGCGCCGTACATCTGCCCTTCCTGGGCCCGCGCCGGGGCGGCTCCCGTCACCACCAGCAGGGCGGCGACCGTCGCGGTCATCCTCGAGGCCTTCAACGTCATCGCGGGAGATCGCGGAGAAACCCGGCGATGGCCAGGCCGATCTCCGCGGGAGAGTCCTCCTGAACGAAGTGGCG
>JBKPAK010000181.1:0-16917 GCA_046726415.1 Candidatus Methylomirabilota bacterium | reverse complement strand
GGCCCGAAGACTGTCGAGGGCTGAAAATCCGCACGCAGATGAGTGAGCTGCACGGCGAGGTGTTCCGGGCCTTGGGCTTCGTGCCGATGGCCGCCGACATCAAGCAATTCGTGGCCGAGATCGCCGGCGCCACCTTCGATGCCCACGACAACCCGCTCACCAACATCTACACCTTCGGCGTGCACCGCTACCACCGCTACATCACGCTGAGCAGCCACTTCTTCGGCGCGAGCCTGATGATCTGCAACGAGCGCCACTACCGGACCTGGCCGCCGGACGTGCGGGCCGCCATGGACGAAGCGGCGCCGCAGGCCACTGCGCTCCAGCGGCAGCTCGCCGCCTCGGAAGACCCAGACGTTCTGGCCAAGCTCGATCCGCGGGAGAACGAGGTCATCCGGCTCACCGCCGCCGAGCACGGCGCTTTCGTGGAGGCGGTCCAGCCGATGCTCGCCAGGTACCGGAAGCAGCTCGACCCGCGCCTGTTCGCCTCTCTCGAGGTGGTGGGAGACCCGTGCTTTCGCGCCATGAGCTGCGTGGCGCCGCGCTGCCGGCTCGGCGCCGCCGGTCGCACCCGCGGGGCTCCGGCGCGCCAGTAAGCGGGCCAGACACTGCGCTCGGCGAGCGTCGGGGCTCGCCGTGGTCGCTCAGTCAGGCTCGGCCGGCGAGGATCATGTAAGTCGCTCGGCCGACGGCGCAGACCGTGCCCCCGCCGTCCATGATCGTGACTTCCCCGAAGGCGATCGTCCGCCCCTTCTTGATGATGCGTCCCTCGGCGAAGATGTCGCCTTGCCGAGCTCCCGCGAGGAAGGTGACGTTCAGGTCCAGCGTCGTCTGCCCCACCCCACCTTGCGCCTCGGCATGCAGCGTGCCGAGCGCGCCGCCCACCGCCATGTCGACGAGGGCGCTGTAGAGGCCGCCGTGCACCGGCGCGCCCACGGCATTGCGGATCTCATCGCGGACGGGAACGCGCAGGCGCACCCAGCCCTCGCGAGCGTCCTCGACCTCGACTCCCAGGTGGCGCCAGAAGAGGTTGGTCCGGGCGCGCTCCCGCGTGGTGGCCAGCAGGTCGTCCGCCACGATCGCGTTACGCCACCTCGAAGAGGCCCGCCGCCCCCATGCCGCCGCCGATGCACATCGTACACACGACGTACGTCGCGCCACGGCGCTTGCCCTCGATGAGGGCGTGGCCGACCATGCGGGAGCCGCTCATGCCGTAAGGATGGCCGATAGAGATGGCCCCACCATCGACGTTGAGCGTTTCCATGGGAATGCCCAGGCGGTCGCGGCAATAGACTACCTGCACGGCGAAGGCCTCGTTCAGCTCCCACAGGTCGATCTGGTCCATCTTCAGGCCGAAGCGCTCGAGCAACCGCGGGACGGCGAACACGGGGCCGATCCCCATCTCGTCGGGCTCACAGGCGGCGACGGTGAAGCCGCGGAACATCCCCAGCGGCTTCAATCCCCGGCGCTCGGCGAGCGTGGCGTCCATCACCACGCAAGCGGAGGCGCCGTCGGAAAGCTGACTGGCGTTGCCGGCGGTGATGTGCCCCTTCTCGCCGGTGACAGGCTTCAGGGCCGCCAACCCCTCGGGCGTGGTATCGGGGCGATTGCCCTCGTCACGGGAGAGCGTGACCTCCTCCTCACCCACCGCGCCGGTGGCCTTGTCCTGGGTGATCTTCACGGTGGTGAAGGGGACGATCTCCGCGTCGAGGCGACCTGACTTCTGCGCGGCCGCGGTGCGCTGCTGGCTGGCCAGGGCGTACTCGTCCTGCACGTCGCGCGTGATGTAGTAGCGCTTGGCCACGACCTCCGCCGTCTCGATCATGGTCATGTAGATCTCGGGCTTGTACCCCTCCAGCCAGCTCTCGCGCATGCGGTGGAGGTTCATGTGCTCGTTCTGCACGAGGCTGATCGATTCCAGGCCGCCGGCAACCACGATCGGCACGCGGTCGACGATCACCCGCTGAGCCGCCAAGGCGATGGCCTGCATGCCGGAGGAGCAGAAGCGATTGACGGTGACGCCGGCCGTGGTCACGGGGAGGCCTGCCCGCAGGGCCGCCTGCCGCGCGATGTTCTGACCGGTTGCGCCCTCGGGCAGGGCACAGCCTAAAATGACGTCCTCCACCTCGCCAGGCTCGAGGCCGGCGCGCTTCACCGCGTGTGCAATCACGTGCCCCGCCATCGTGGCGCCATGCGTGTTGTTGAGGGCGCCGCGGTACGCTCTGCCAATGCCCGTGCGAGCGGTCGAGACGATGACGGCGTCGGCCATGGCGGATCTCCTTGGTGAGGGCGTCTTCGCTCGATGATACCGCAGCTTCGGAGACACGGCGGGGAGCGCCGACGAGTCTCCACCGTAGGTCGCGTCAGGACGTGAACCGTTCCTCGATGGCGTGCCACCAGTCGAAGCCCACGCGGCGGAAGATGTCCATGGGGCTCAGCACCGGACCGCTGGGCCAGTCGGTGCCGGTCTCCTTGAGACGGGCGAGCGCTCCCTCGATGGCGGTCACCGCCGCCGCCATGCACACCGCCGGGAAGATGACAATCTTGAAGCCGAGCTGTTCTAGCTCCACGGCCTTCAGGGCGGGCGTGCGGCCGCCCTGCACCATGTTAGCGAGGAGCGGAGCCTTCACCTCGCGCGCCACCCGGTGGATCTCGTCTTCGGTCTGCGGAGCTTCCACGAAGATCACGTCGGCTCCGGCCTCCGCGTAGAGGTTGGCGCGCTCGATGGCGTCGTCGAGGCTCGTCACCGCGCGGGCGTCGGTGCGCGCGATGATGACGAAGTCCGGATCGGTACGGTACTCGGCGGCGGCGCGGATCTTGTCCGCGAACTCCTTGGCCGGAACGACCTGTTTGCCCGCGATGTGACCGCACTTCTTGGGCGCCACCTGGTCTTCCAGATGGAGACCGGCCGCGCCAGCGCGCTCGTACTCGCCCACCGTGCGCACGACGTTGAGGACGTTGCCGTAGCCGGTGTCCGCGTCGGCGATGAGCGGAAGCGAGATGCAGCTCGCGAGATGGCCTGCGTGCGCCGCCATCTCCGTCAGGGTGGCGAGGCCGAGGTCGGGCTGGCCCAGGTGGGAGGCGGCCGTTCCAGCTCCCGTCATGTAAACGGCCTGGAAGCCCGCCGCTTCGATCAGCCGCGCGGAGAAGCCATCATACGCGCCGGGCGCCACGATGATACCCGGGGCCTCGAGCATGTGCCGGAGCCTGCTGGTCGCTCGCATCGCAATCCTCTCTCCGTGTCGTCCAGCTGACCTTCGCGCCGGGTTTGTTGGGCAGTTCGCGGGCGCCGTCGGTCTTGGGGGGCGGGCGTGGGCGCCCGCGTCGGCGCTCAGGCGCCCGGCGCCTCGGGCGATGTCGTTTCCGCCGGCTCGAAGTCGACCCGCGGCGAGACGGCGTCGGCCACGCGTTTCCCGAGAATCGTGGCGAGCTGCGGCTCGCCCGTGATGGGACCATGCTCGGAGCGGAACTTGACGATTACGTTGGCCTCTGCTGGACCGACACCGGGCAGCTCCTGCAATTCCAACGCATTGGCGAGATTGATCCGAACCTTGTTCACCATGGTTCCCTCCCTCGAGGCCCAAACCGGTTCCGCTGGCTGCCGCTAGCGTCTCTCGAGGGCGCTCTGCTGGCAAGGCCCTTCGGCTCGCGATCTACGGCGTGCAGGCCCTGATCGACTCGATGGCGGGGAGCGTCAGGGGCGGCTCGAAGACAGCGAGGTAGCCCTCAGCCGGCTCGAGAGACACGAAGTCGACCTCGCGGTACCCGACCGCGGCCAGCTCGCACCGCAGCAGGGCCGGAGGCGTGCCGTGGCTTTCCGTGGGGCGGTCGGCTTCGACGATGGCGACGCGACCGCCCGCGGCGAGGGCCGGCTGCAATCGATGCAGGAACTCGTACGGGTTCTCGATCTCGTGATACACGTGCGAGAGAAGCGCCACATCGACTGACTGGGGAGGGAGGCGAGGGTCACGCGGTGCACCCAGCACCAAGGTCACCCCGTGCGCGCCGTCGCGGTGCAGGCGCTCGCTCAGCCGTACGAGGTACGTGGACTCGACGTCCGTGGCGTAGATCGTAGCGCCGGGCCCCAGACGCCCCACCAGCCGCAGGGTGTAGTACCCATCGCCAGCACCGATGTCGGCGACGCGCACGCCGGGTTGGATGCCGAGCCGATCCATCACTTGCTCGGCCTCGCCGGCGGCGTCGCGCTTGCCTTCTTCTGAGTACGAGGGTGAGACGATCGCCGCCACCGGCCGCGCTGGACGCGGAAAGGGGCTGGCGACGACGACAGGCGATGCCGTGCGTCCGCAGGCGCATGCCAAAACGAGAAGCGCAACGAGACGGACGCGGGTGCGGCTCAGGGGATGACCCTCACGGTGTGATGCCGGCGGCCCCGAGGGCGAGGCGTACGAAGGGCTCTGGGGCAAGACGACGCACCAACCTCGGTCCCCCTCGTGCGTTGTTGCGGCGCCAGGATTGCGCCGCCCGACGTCCAAGTCAAGCGCCCACGATCGCCCGGCGATGCGCGAGCCGTGGACCGCGTTGCCAAGCCGGTGAGGATGCCTATACTCGTGTCACGCGTGCGGCGGGCGCTCCAGCGGGGAGCAGGGCTGGCCAGGAAGGGAGAAGCGCGTGGAGCTTCACATCACCGAGGAACAGCGTCGCCTCCAGCAACGCGCTCGGTGTCTGGCTGACGACTTTGCCACGCGCGCGGCCCAGCATGACCGCGAGGCGAGCCATCCGCTGGAAAACTATGCGGCCCTCCGCGACGCCGGGTTCTACGCGCTCAATATCCCCACCGAGCTCGGTGGCGGCGGGGTGGGCTTGCTTGGCTATTCCCTCGCCGCCGAGGAGCTGGCCCAAGGCTGCCCATCAACCGCCCTGTCGTTCAACATGCACCTGTCGGTGGTTGGACCGCTCATGGAGAGTCCGCTGGTGCCTCTCGCCACCAAGGAACGCCTCGCCAAGATGGTGGTGTGCGAACGGAAACTCATCGCCGGCAATTTCTCGGAGCCCACGACCTCCGGGCTGGTCGGAACGCCGGTGCCACTGACGCGGGCCCGACGCGTGGACGGTGGCTATCGCATCAGCGGTCGCAAGGCCTTTGCCTCGATGCTCGAAGCCGCCGACTATTGTGCGGTGATGGCCTATCCGGACGAGGCGACCGCACCGACCGCGGCCATGCTCCTCCTGGTACCTCGAGGAGCCGCCGGTCGACGCGTCGAACACGTGTGGGACACGCTGGGCATGCGGGCCACCCGCAGCGATTCCATGGTCCTCGACGAGTGCTGGGTGTCGGACGAGGCGCTCCTGGTTCGGTCGGACGATATCCTCCCGTTTCGCCGCACGGGGGCCAACTGGTTCTGGGCCTCCTACACGGCGGTCTATCTCGGCATCGCCGTGGCGGCATACAAAGCCATCATCGACGCCGTGCGGGGCCGAATTCCGCCCGGTTTTGCGCAGTCCCTGGCCTATCACCCGGATGTGCGCCGGCACGTGGCGGAGATGAGCGTCGATCTGGAAGCCGCCCGGCTGTTGACCTATCACTCGGCCTGGCTCAGCGATACCCAGGGACCAACCCCCGCCACCTTATCGGCGTTGTACCGGGCCAAGTATTTTGTCGGTGAAGCGGTGACCCGTATCACGCGCACGGCCATGACCCTTGGTGGTGCCCACGCGTTGTTCAAAACGTCACCGCTCGAGCGGCTGTTTCGCGATGGTGCGGTTGCCCCTGTGCAATTTCCCCCGCGCGATTTCTGCCTGGCCAGCCTCGGCATACTCGAACTGGATCTCGATCCCCGCGATGTGCTGCCCCCGTTGAAAGGCGACCGGCCGGAGGCTGGCCCGATCATCCGTTGAGGTACGGCGTCCCGCCACGGCCGCGTCATTCGGGCGGGAGTTGGCCTCAACGCATCGACAACCGGGGCCCGCCCCCGCGATGCGATGGCCACGCATCGCGGGGACGGCGGGCAGAGATGTCAGCGACGTTCCCCGAGCTTACGGAGCTCGAGTCTCTCATCCGCAGTCTGCGGTCATAAGCTCGCCGTCGTGACGACGAGCATCCGACGGTCAGGCCGCGGCGACACGCGGGAGCACCTCGCCGACCAGCCGCTTGAATTGCTCCTCCTGCTGCCACGACGTGATCCGCAGAGTGACCGTCCGGGCACCGTCGCGCATCAGCGCGCGCAGATGCTCGACGCACTGGTCGGGCGCGCCGGCGGCCGTCCACGACTCGACCATCGCCGGGGAGAAGACGGGGCCGTAGTATTCGTCGAGGAACCGCTTGGTCTCGGCCAACGCCGCCTGCCGGTCGGGGTTGAGGTTCACGTTGTGGTACGCCATGGTCGGGAACGCTGCGGGGTCGCGGCTCTCCTGGCGCAGGTACTCGGCGATCTTCGTCCAGTTCGCCTTGAGCGTCCCCGGGAAGAGCTGCACGGTCATCCAGCCGTCGGCCAACCGCGCGACACGTTGCAAGGCGCGATCGAGCATTGCGGGCTTGAGCGCAGCGGGGCTCGGGTTCGAGGCGATCCAGATTGGGCACGGCCGCTGGACCGGACGCGGCTGAACCGTGACGCCCTCGAACGAGCGGAACTTGCCCTTGAAGGTCACGCCGTCCTCGCTCCACAGCCGCCGGCAGATCTCGATGCTCTCGACGAGCCGCTCGGCGCGCTCCCGGTCGGCGACGCCCCAGGCCGCTCCCTCGCGGGCGCTGGCGCCGCCGGCCACGATCCCCGTGCAGGCGGCCAGCAGCATGCGCCCCTGCGACAGCAGATCGAGCGTCGCCCACTGATAGGCGAAGACGATCGGATCTCGCACCGGGAAGCTCGCCATGCAGCCCACGCCGAGAGTGAGGCGGCGCGTCGCGGTGGCAAGACCGCCGAGCAGGGTGAGCGAGTCAGGGCGCGGCTTGGCGAAGAGGCTATCGCCCACCCAGACGGAGCCGAAGAGCTGGTTGGCGTCGGCCTGGGCGGCCATCGCCATCATGCGGTCCATGGTCGTGATGCCGAAGAACACCCCGCGCTGCGGCAGGGTAAGCCCGAAGCGGGTCGGATCGACGGTCATGCCATGACTCCTTCCTGAGCGGCCCGGCAACTCAAAGCCTGAGATCCCAGTCGAGGATCGCCTTCATCGCGAGGAAGTCGTTCGGCCACGAGGCGAGGGCTGGCTCGCCGCAGGGCGCCGGTCGCGTCCGGCGGACTCCGTTCTGAGGGAAGTGAAATCGACGTTCCGGGGCCGATACTGCGCCGGGGAAAGTGGGGCTGTCAACTCGACCGGGGGCGGTGGGTCGCCTACCATAGTGGAACGTTCGAGATCCGCGCACCGGGCTCGCGCGCGAGCAACGGGAGGGACACCATGAGGCTCGATCTGGTGATTCGGCACGGGACGATCGTCGACGGCTCGGGCGCCGCGCGCTATCGCGGCGATGTCGGCATCACGGATGGGCGGATCGTCGAGATCGGACGCATCCGATCGATGGCCCACCGCACCATCGATGCCGACGGCTTGATCGTCGCCCCGGGCTTCATCGATGGCCATACCCACATGGACGCTCAGGTGTCGTGGGACCGGATCGGGAGCTGCTCGTGCTGGCACGGCGTCACCAGCGTGATCATGGGCAATTGCGGGTTCGCGCTGGCGCCGTGCCGGCCAGAGGAGCGCGAATGGTTCGCGCGCTGCCTGACCGCAGTCGAGGACATTCCTACCGAAGCGATGCTGGCCGGCATCGACTGGACCTGGGAGAGCTTTCCGGAATACCTAGCCACGGTCGACCGCTTGCCCAAGGCGATCAACTACGGCGCCTACATCGGCCATTCGGCCTTGCGCATGTACGTCATGGGCAAGCGCGCCTTGAGCGAGAAGGCCACCGAGGACGATCTGGCTCGCATGGCCGCGGCGGTGGCCGAGGCGATGCGCGCCGGCGCCATGGGCTTCTCGAGCTCGCGCGCCACGACTCACGTCACGCCGGACGACACGCCGGTGGCCAGCCGGATCGCCGACTGGTCGGAAGTCGATCGCCTGGTCGGCGCCATGGCGGAACTGAACGCGGGAATCTTCCAGGTCGGACCGGATATTTCGGGCGGCGAGGCGCAGCGCAATTTTCTTGCCCGACTGAAGCAGGTGGCCGTGGATTCCGGACGGCCGGTGATGTTCGGCACCATCGCGAGTCGCCAGGGCGTGGATCCCAACCCGTGGACCTATCAGCTCGAGTACCTGGACGACTGCGCCGCGGCCGGCGCGCGCATGTGGGGGCAGACCACCACCCGCTCGATCAACGCCATCTTCTCGCTCAAGTCCTATCTGCCGTTCGACGGGTTGCCGACCTGGCGAGTGGTGCGCACCCTGCCCCTCGACGAGCAGAAGCGCCGCCTCGCCAACCCCGTGACGCGCCGGCAATTGGTCGCGGAGGAGGCGCGGATGAAGCCACGCGACCACGTGTTCCAGGGCGGCGGTGCGGCCACCACCGATCCGCGCAAGCCGGACTACGACAACCTCTACGCCCAGCAGGGCGTCGACTGGAACGATCCGACCGTCGCGCAACTGGCCGCGCAGCGCGGAACGCACCCGGTCGAGACGATCATTGATCTGGTGCTGGAGAACGACAATCAGGTGTTCGTCCAGCCGCTGGTCAACGAGCACCCGGACCACGTGCTCGGCATGCTGAAGCACCCGCGCACGCTGGCCACGTTCTCGGATTCGGGCGCGCACGTCTGCCAGGAGATGGGCTCGTCGCTGCAAACCCACATGCTCAACTACTGGGTGCGCGCGAAGCAGGCGTTCACACTGGAAGAGGCCGTGCGCAAGCTCACGTTTGACAACGCGTCAGCCTGGGAGCTCAAGGATCGCGGCCTGGTGCGCACCGGCTACCGCGCGGACCTCGTGCTCTTCGACGAGCAGCGCGTGAAGCCCGCCATGCCAACGGTGGAAACCGATCTCCCCAGCGGCGCGCGCCGCCTCGTGCAGAAGGCGGAAGGCATCGCCGCCACCGTCGTCAACGGCCAGGTGACTCTGGAGAACGGCACGGCCACCGGCAACGTACCGGGCGAATTACTTCGGGGACCCGGCAGCCTAGTCAGATGGGGGGCCTAGCTCGGGCCTCACAAGCCCGCCGACGCTCGGGGCGCCCCGGGGAACCCGTGCCCCTCGATACTCCGACAGGCTCCTGGCGCCTGCGCGCCGCCCCGCCGACGGAAGACGGCGGAGCCTCTCGAGGCGTGGCGCTCAGCCGCGCCAGACCCACCAGAGGAAGAGCGCTACCATGACGATGGCCAGCCCGAGATTGGCGACGATGCCAGCCAGGCCCACGAGCGCGCCGATGCCGCTGCGCGTGCTCCCCTCGAGGTTGCCGCTGCGCAGGAACTCGCCGGCGATGGCGCCGATCACCGGTCCGAACAGCAGACCGAGGGGCCCGAAGAAGACACCGACCACCGCACCCACGAGGGCTCCGACCACTGCCCACCAACTCCCGCCGAAGCGCTTCGCTCCCAGCGCGCCCGCCACGTGGCTCAGCACGTAGGCCAGCACGGCGAGGACGCCGAGGATAATCAGCCGTCCGATGCCGATGGGCGTCCAGTTCGTGGCGAAGGCGTAGACGAGAGCGCCGGCGACGATGAGTGGCGGGCCGGGCAGGAAGGGAAGGATCGATCCGGCCAGGCCTGCTGCCATCAGCAGCCCCACGACGATGGAGACGACGAGATCTGGGCTCAGCGGTTCAAATGCTCGGACTGACCAGGGCGTCTCGCTTCATGTCTCAGCTCTCATCGCGGCCAGCGGCGGGGTTCTCGATAGGCGTGTCCTGGCGTCCGCCCCATTCCGTCCAGGAACCGTCATACACCGCGACCTGATCGTGGCCGGCGAGGTGCAGCCCCAGCGCGAGCACGCAGGCGGTGATGCCGGAACCGCACGAGGTGACCACCGGCTTGCCCAGCGCGACCCCCGACTTCACGAAAGCCTGGCGCAGCGCATCGGGTGGAATGAAGGTGCCGTCGGTCTGGTACAGCTCCTCGTAGGGAAGGTTCAGGCTGCCGGGCAGATGGCCACCGCGGAGGCCGGTGCGCGGCTCGGGCTCCGCGCCCATGAATCGCCCGGGCGAGCGCGCATCGAGCACCTGCTTGCGTCGATCTCCCAGGTTGGCCCGCATGGCGGCAAGATCGCGGACCAGCTCGGGTCGGTAGCGCGGGGCGAATCGGCGCTGCGTGGGCCGGGGCTCACTGCTTTGGAGGGCGCGCCCTTCGGCTCGCCACTTGCGCAGCCCGCCGTCGAGGACGGCGACCCCGTCATGCCCAAAGACACGGAAGGTCCACCAGACCCGGGCGGCGCTGATGGCGCCGCGCACGTCGTAGACCACCACGCGGTCGCCGTCGCCGATGCCGAGGGCGCCCACGCTCGCCGCGAATGCCTCCGGGCTCGGCAGCATGTGCGGCAGCGGGACCGCCGTATCGGCGATCCGGTCGATGTCGAAGAAGACCGCGCCGGGAATATGGGCTTCGACGAACTCCGCTCGGGTGTCGCGCTTGAGCTGAGGCATGTGCCAGGTTCCGTCGAGGACGCGCACGTCCGGAGCACCCAGCTCGCCGGCCAGCCAGGCGGTGCTGACGAGTGCGTCCATCAGCGCGCGTCGTCGCGCAGCGGATGGGGGCTGCGCCCGTCGTCGAGCAGTTCCTCCCAGCGCAGATAGGCTTCCATCGCCTCGCCGCCGCGCTCGTAGGGCGTGAGCACGACGTCATCGGCCTCGTCGAGAAGACGCATCCGCACCGCGCTCTCGCGCGTCGAGGAGGACATGGGTCTCGCCGCGTTCCCGCAGTGCTGCCCGCTCTGTGGGGCGATCATGTTCCGTTCCTGCAGCCGGGTTTCGGCCCTCATGGCGGGATCCTCCTGGCCGCCATCATACGATCGGAGGATCATGTGGAGGGGAGGTCCGATGCCAGTCTGTCGTCGACTGCTTTTCATGCCCGCCCTGCTCGTGCTGGCGGCGTGCTCCGCTCAGTTCTATCAGCACGGGGCGCGCAGCGATTCCACGCCGCCGCCCCTCTTCGACCACTTGGGGACGTATCAGCAGACGATCACCATGACATCGCCCCAGGCCCAGTTCACGGAGCCGCCGCCCTGGTATTACCCCGTGAGTCAATCGCTCGGTGCCGTCCTGCTCCAGGCGGGACAGGCGACCGAGGCCGAAGAAGTCTACCGCGAGGACCTGCGGCGGAATCCGGTCAGTGGCTGGTCGCTCTACGGCCTCGCCCAGAGCCTCCGGGCTCAGGACCGGCCGGCAGAGGCGTCGGACATCGAGCTGCGCTTTCAGCGCGCCTGGTCCCGGGCCGACGTGACGCTCAAGGCCTCGCGATTCTGAGGCTTTTGGCTCAGGGCCGGTCTGGCCGAGCCCGGCCACGAGCGCCCGTTTCACATGCGGTTATCAACGGTGTCTTATATGGCAATGGGTCAGCAACCATTCGAGACGGTGGTAGAAGCGCATCATGCGGAAATCTATCGGTATCTTGTGCGCGTGACGACCCGGCCCAGCGAGGCCCAAGACCTCTCGCAGGAGACCTTCCTGCGCGCCTATCGAGCCTACCGGGCTCTGACGCCCGATGCCAACGTGAGGGCCTGGCTCTTTACCATCGCGACCAACCTGACGCGCAACCATTTTCGAACCGAGCGGCGCCGGCGGTCCGCTCACGCGGCCTTCCGCGAGACGCGTTCGGAGCTCGGTGGCGTCGACCCAGAAGGTGAGACGAGGTTCAACGAGGCGCGCGCACGGCTCGAGGTCGTGGTGACGGGCTTGCCTCTCAAGCAGCGGCTGGCCTTCATCCTGAGAAAGATTCACGAGTTCGATTACGAGGTGATCGCGCAGAGCCTCTCGTGCTCGACGGAGAGCGCGCGGGCCCACGTCTTCCAGGCCCTGAAGAAGATTCGCTCGGGATTGCGCGATTGCGACCTCGTCACGGAGCCAGAGCCATGAAGCGGAAGCCGCAGCCCTGCCTCGATATCGAGCGCGATCTGATCGCCGTTGCCACCCAGGAGACCGGCGTCGACGCGGCGCCCAGAGTCGAAGCCCACACGCGCGCCTGCCCGCCATGCGCGCGCGAGTTTCAGCGCTACCGAGCGCTCGGGCAGGCGGTGGAGGCCTGGCGAGGGGGGAGCGTCCCGGCCGACGCAGTGGCTCGCGCCCGGCAGCGCATCGAGACAGGGCTGGGGGACTTGCGTCGCCGTCTGCTCATCGGCCGCGTGTTCGAGTCGCCGCTGGGGCCTCTGCTCATCGCGCGCTCCGAGGAAGGCGTGTCATTGATCGAATATCTGGATGATGCGCACGGCGCGCTTCGCTCGCGCCTCGCGGTGCAGGCGGGCCTGGAGCTGATCGAGGACGGCGCCGAGATCGAAGCCTTGTACCGGGAGCTGCTCGAGTATCTCGAAGGCGCGCGGACCCGGCTCGACTGGCCGCTGGACCTGCGACTGGGGCGCTCGGACTTCCAGCGCGAGGTGCTGCGGGCGACGGCGGCGGTACCCTACGGTACGGTGACGTCGTACCTGGGGATCGCGGGCGAGATCGGTCAACCCAACGCGGTGCGTGCCGTGGCCCAGGCGCTTCGGCACAACCCCTTGCCGATCGTCGTGCCGTGTCACCGCATCGTCGGCGCCAGCGGCGATCTCACCGGCTACGCCGGTAGCCGGCTCGGCCTCAAGGAACGACTGCTTGGCGTCGAGGGCGTGCGGACGGAGCACGCTCCTACCACGCCCCGCGTGGCTCGGCAGTCGCTGTACCACTACGACCGGAACGACGAGCGCCAGTACTGCCTGCCGACGTGCGGGTCGATCGCGCACCGGCCGATCGGGCGCGTCACGCTGCTCGCGTCTCGCGAGCGGGCGACCGCTCTTGGGCTGGTGCCGTGCACCGACTGCCGGCCCGACCTGCATCCGCTTTTGCAATAGCCACCTTACCTTTCCCGCCGCCTCTTTTGCAGTAGCCGCCTGCTGTTCCCGCCGCCTCTTTTGCAATAGCCGCTCCTTTCACATGGGCCGCCGCCCGGGGTCATAGAAAACAGGAGGAGGCGCACATGCTGGGTCTACTCGTGGCGGTCACGATGGTCCTGCTTCCCTTCGTCGGGGTCGTGGCGTTGCTGCTACTCGTGGGGCGACTGCAGCGCAGTCAGCAGGCCCGCGTGGCCCAGCAGATCGCGGTCACCGAAGCCATTCACCGCGAGCTGGGCGCGGTGGTGGCCCCATCGATGACCAAGCGACCGTGGGGTCCGCCTCGGCTGGTGATTCCGGTGCCGCTCGAGCGTCCAAATGTGGTGGCGGCCGTGCTGGCCATCGCGCATCGGGTGCTGCGTGGCTGCGAGGGGGGGGCCGCCAAGCGGCTCCAGATCGTGGTGGTCCCACAGGCGGAAGGTCCCTCGACGTCGGCGCGGCGCGCCGCCTGACACCCTCTACTCCTTTTCGAGGAGGTGATGAGATGTACGGAAACGCGTCGCTGATGGAGGTGCTCGTCGCCGAACGCCTCGCCGAGGCTCGCGCAGCGGCGGCACACGAGCGGCTGCTGTACTCGCTGCGGAGCTCGCGTCCATCACTCCGCGTGCTCGTCGGCGCTCGCCTCATCGAGCTGGGCGAGCGCCTGCTCGGCTCGGCCGGGACCACCTCGGCCCGCCCGGCCCCCGGGTGCTGAAAAGGGCCCACGTGCTTTCGTTGGCGAGGGCGCCGCGCCCCATCGGGACCGATGATCTCCGCGCGGTGCCCGCAGAGACCGGGGCTGAAATCAGGGATTTCGCGATAGTTCGAAGAGCAGCCGTGATACCACCGCGGTGTCCGGAAAGTCGCTGAACACGCCGTCGATCCCCAGCGCGTAGAACTGGAGGTATTCGTTGACCGGGTTCTGTGCGTAGTCGGCGGGCAGGCGGCGCTGCTCGCTGCGGAAGGTCCACGTGTGGACGAGCAATCCGTGCTGATGCGCGCGCGGGATCAGATCGGTGGCCGGAAGCAGGGCCCGGTCGGCCTCGTTGACGACCCCATCGCCGTTCTCGTCGCCGACCACGCCATCTCCGTTCAAATCCGTGGCGGCCGTGCTGACGATGTAGCGCTTCCAAGGGCCGATACCGTCGGGGTACGTGCGGATTTCCTTGAGCCCCGCGTCGGTCGCGAAGAAGCTGAACAGGCGAGCCTGAAGCACCGGATCGCCGGACACGGTCCAGTCGTACGGGCGGTCGAACGGGGCCGTGAAGTCCAGCGAGCCGTCCGGGTTGACGTCGTTGGCGTCGACCAGCTGGATCAGCCGCACCTTCGTGAGCCGGCGCAGCGCCTTCAGGTTGGATTGCTCGAACGACTGAATGAAGACCGGGGCGTCGCCCCGATCCCAACCGGCCTTGCGGAGCACGTCCACCAGCTTCGGTTCCAGCGGCAACCCGAGCGATCGGTGATAGGTGGGGTGCTTCGTCTCAGGATAGATGCCGATGGTGCGCTCCTTCTCTTTTGACTTGCGCTTGACGAGCTCGATGATCTGCTCGAGGGTGGGGATCCGAAATTCGCCGTTGAACGGCTGCGGGCGCTCGCCGAAGGCCTGGATGGCGCGCAGGGTCTTGATCTCGGCCAGCGTGAAGTCCGACGCGAACCAGCCCTCCTCCGCGGTGCCATCGACGACGGCCGTCCGCTTGCGGCTGGCGAACTCCGGCCGGTCCTTCACGTCGGTGGTGTTGATCATGTTCGGCTCGTGACGCGCGATAAGGTGGCCGTCCTTCGTCATGACGAGGTCGGGCTCGACGTAGTCGGCCCCCAGCTCGATGGCCAGCGCGTACCCCTCGAGGGTGTGCTCGGGGAGATACCCGCTGGCCCCTCGATCCCGATCACGATCGGTGTTCGGCGGCTATCGGGCCTGCCCTCACCGAGCGCAGGAGCGGGGACAAGCCCGAGGACAATCGCGGCGAGTAGGACGCGGAGCATCAGGACCTTGATCCCTGACATGGTCGACGCCTCCGAGTGGTGATTGGGCAGCAGGCTGCGCGTCGGACTATGACAAGGAGGCGTGACGCCTCCGGTACCGCACGGCGAAGTTTCTCCGACGAAACGGCGAAGATCGTGTGAACGGTTCGCGGAACGCCGGCTCGCGGCGGCGGGCAGCCGCGGCGAAGGGCGACTGGCATGGCCTCGGATCAGGTGCCCGGAATGTCTCGGTCCTCGTTCGGCGCTCGCGGATGTCTCTGTTGCCGGATTGTGACAAGCTAGGGCCGAGGGCCGGCAACGACGCGGCCCAACGCGGGAGGCGGGGGCACATGCGGGACGTGGCCATCATCGGCGTCGGCTCGACGCCGTTCGGGAAGCTCGAGGGGCGAGGGCTCATCGACATCGCGGTGGCGGCCTGCCGGGAGGCGCTCGCCGACGCGCGGGTGCCACGCGAGAGCATCCAGGCGCTCTATCTCGGAAACTTCATCGGCGAGCGCCTGGCCAGTCAGGGGGCGAGCGCCGGCATGGTGGCCAACCGGCTCGGGATCGGCGGGATTCCCGCCACGAAGACGGAGGGAGCGTGCGCCTCGGGCGGGATTGCCCTCCGCCTCGGCGTCCTCGGCGTTGCCCTCGGGCTCTACGACTTCGTCCTGGCGGCGGGCGCCGAGAAGATGACCTCGGCGTCGACGGCCGAAGTGACGGCCGGGCTCGCGACCGCAGGGGACGAGGACGCGGAGATGCGCTCGGGCTTGACCTTTCCAGGCTCCTTCGCCATCGTCACGCGCGCCCACATGGCTCGTTACGGGACGACCCGCGAGCAGATCGGTCTCGTCTCCGTCAAGAACCACGGGCTGGGTGCGGCCAATCCCAAATCGCAGTTCCGCAAACCCGTCACGCTCGACGAAGTGCTCCGCTCGCGACTCATCGCCGATCCGCTCCGCCTGTTCGACTGTCCGCCGATCTCCGATGGCGCCGCCGCCGTCGTCCTCTGCCCCGCCGATCGCGCCCGCGACTTTCACGCCAAGCCCGTGCGCGTCATGGGTACCGGTCACGCGACGGGTCCGGCCACGCTCTGGGAGATGGACGACATCACGAGCTTTCCCGCCACGGTTCGCGCGGCCCGCGAGGCCTACGCGGCCGCCGGGATCTCACCGGCGGACGTGGACGCGGCGGAGTTGCACGACTGCTTCACCACCGCGGAGATCGTCGCCAGCGAAGATCTCGGTCTCTTCCCGCGCGGCGGGAGGGCGGGCCGTCGAAGAAGGGTGGAGCGCGCTCGACGGGAAGGTGGCCGTCAATCCGTCGGGGGGCCTCATCGCCAAGGGGCACCCCGTCGGCGCCACCGGATGCGCACAGGTCTACGAGCTGGTACGGCAGCTGCGCGGCGAGGCGGCCAACCAGGTGCGTGGCTGCGAGATCACCCTCGCCCACAACTTGGGCGGGACCGGCGTGGTCAGCACCGTGACGATTTTGGGAACGCTGTGATGCTGCCAGCCCGTCGCTGCGCGGAGTGCGGCAAGCTTTCCCTCAATGCTGCGACCTGCCGGTTCTGTGGAGCCGAAGGTGGCGAGGCGCTCCACCTCTCGGGCCATGGCCGGCTGGTGTCCTGGACGGTCATCCGCGTGGCGCCAGCACGGTACGCGGCGGAGGCGCCCTATGCCGTCGGCCTCCTCGAGCTGGACGAAGGCGCCCGCATCACGGCGCGCGTAGCTGGCGACCCTGAGCGTCTGGCCGCCGGGCAGCCGATGGCGCTCGTCACCGTCGACGCCGCCCGCGGTCCCATCTTCCAATCCACCTAGGGGGTTCCTACGCCGCCAGGTGGGCGCGGCGGACATCCTCGTTGGCGAGAAACTCCGCCATCGAGCCCTGATAGCGGACCATGCCCTTCTCGAGAATGTAGACGCGATCGCCCAGCTCGCTCACGAAGTGGACGTTCTGCTCGGCGAGGATCATCGTGATGCCGGTCCGCTTGAGCCCATCGAGTTGCTCCCCCAGCAT